>JAYUKQ010000072.1:0-1133 GCA_043764315.1 bacterium
AACTATTATAATTGCTATGAAGTAAGCTACTATCAAAAAACTTCCTGCAGTTGCACCTTTGATTTTTTTGGGATCAAAATTCTTAGCAATAGCCGCAGCGTTCTTGGGCCAAGCGTCTTTCCAACCGATCTGACCAAAACCTTGATTCAGCGATTCCATAATTACCACAAAATCAAATCTAAATTTGATAAAAGCCAAATTCAAAACAAACAATAGACTAAACACTTGTCTCATAAAAGTAAAATCTGATCTAATAGTAAGAATCGCCACAACTACAGCAACCAATTCCATAACTAACAAACTATTAGCGTATCTAGTATATATATGTTGAATAAACATACGAATGAAATAAAACAACAAACCAAAAATCAACAATGCAAAATTCTTGTAATCCACAGCCATTGTTAGTAGTAGTAGTACGTGAATATATCTGAACCAAATCCACCAAGCGTCTTGAATTGCTTTAACACCTTTGGCTTCGTGGTGCAGACGATCTGCCGTCCGATACAATCTCCAGTAATAAAAATTCATGTACAGTATAGTACTATAGAATATTGACCAAGCCAACACAAAATAATTCAAATTGGAAATAAAAATTAAAAAAAAGTCTGAATTAGATTGAACTTGTGGAGCGGTTGCAACGGTATTGATAACTGGAACTAATGAGCTGGAACTTTCAGTAGTTGTATAGAGATCTTGAGCCAGAGCAATTATTGGGGCAAACATGATACAAGAATAGGGTAATTTTGATTGATTGTCAAAGCAAGTTTTGGATTGTGTAACTCACACAAAAGTAAAATTAAAATTGCCACTTGTTAAGAGGCTGGCAACTAAGTTGACTGGGGTTATATGGAATTATATGGGTTGAACTATCTGCGATGAATAATGGACAACTATCCAATTATCCCAAAATTCCACGTCAGGTTGAGACAAATTATTAGGTAACTTCTTGATTCTAGCTAACTCGTCAAAAATTAAATTTTGAACAATTGACAATTCAATTTCTCTTTTTTTGATCTTTATAAGCAAATCACGCTTAGGTATAGGTAAAGTCAAATTCCTCTGTGTCAATAATTCTTCCAACTCGTATAACAATCGCAAGGCGTGACTGTAAGATTTGTAATCGGTTTCAA
>JAYUKQ010000073.1:0-1127 GCA_043764315.1 bacterium
AACTATTATAATTGCTATGAAGTAAGCTACTATCAAAAAACTTCCTGCAGTTGCACCTTTGATTTTTTTGGGATCAAAATTCTTAGCAATAGCCGCAGCATTCTTAGGCCAAGCATCTTTCCAACCGATCTGACCAAAACCTTGATTCAGTGACTCCATAATTACCACAAAATCAAACCTAAATTTGATAAAAGCAAGATTGAGAATCAACAATAGACTAAAAACTTGTCTCATAAAAGTAAAATCCGATCTAATTGTAAGAATCGCAACTACCACAGCAAGCAGTTCCATAACTAACAAACTATTAGCGTATCTAGTGTATATATGCTGTATAAACATACGAATGAAGTAAAACAACAAACCAAAAATTAACAGAGCAAAATTCTTGTAATCCACAGCCATTGTAAGTAATAACAGAACATGAATATATCTGAACCAAATCCACCAAGCATCTTGAATTGCCTTAACACCTTTGGCTTCATGGTGTAGACGATCCGCCGTTCGATACAATCTCCAATAATAAAAATTCATGTATAGTATAGCACTATAAAATATGGACCAAGCCAACACAAAGTAATTCAAATTGGAAATAAAAGTTAAAAAAAAGTCTGAATTAGACTGAACTTGTGGAGAGGTTGCAATGGTATTGATAACTGGAACTATTGAACTGGAGCTTTCAGTAGTTGTGTATAGATCTTGAGCCTGAGTAATTATTGGGGCAAACATGATACAAGAATAGGGTAATTTTGGTTGATTGTCAAAGCAAGTTTTGGATTATATGGATCGCAAAATATATTTGAGTGTTTTAGATCCTGAATCGAGTTCAGGATGACAGCTTTAGAATTGTAACAACTCCTATTCAACTATCTGCGATGAATAATGAGCAACTATCCAATTATTCCAAAATTCCACATCAGGTTGAGACAAATTATTAGGTAACTTCTTGATTCTAGCTAACTCGTCAAAAATTAAATCTTGAACAATTGACAATTCAATTTCTCTTTTTTTGATCTTTATAAGCAAATCACACTTAGGTATAGGTAAAGTCAAATTCCTCTGTGTCAATAATTCTTCCAACTCGTATAACAATCGCAAGGCGTGACTGTAAGATTTGTAATCGGTTTCAA
>JAYUKQ010000074.1:0-1115 GCA_043764315.1 bacterium
TGCCAAGCTCTGAATTTTGATCTGCCTGCCAATATTGAATCAAGGCAAAGAGACATTAATCAAGGTGTAGTTAACCCCAAAGCTACTGAATTTATTGAAGAGCAAATGGTTTTGGCACTTGAGTTAATTGCTGATAATCGAGCATATGTTTTGAGCGACGGAATTTATTTTGACTGGCAAGCGAATCAGGATTTGGATTTACCTTTTGCAGTTAATGTTGGAGATAACAGTTTTACAGGTCGTGAAATCAAGAATGTAACCAAGAATCCTCAAGATTTTGCACTCTGGAAATTTGTTAGCGAAGATGCTTTGCAAAAGTGGAAGTTTTACGATTTTCCAAAAGCTGTTAACGCCTTAGCTCAATGTCAAATGGAAGGAAGGATAATGCACAAATGGGGCTGCCCTGGCTGGCACTCCGAGTGTGTGGCGATGATTTGTTCTATTTTGGGTCGAAAAATGATCAAAAAAAGAGATAAATTTAGTTTTAGTGACTTCATTGGTAAGACTGTAATTGATATCCACACTGGCGGAGAAGATCATATTGATATTCATCACAAGAACGAAATTTGGCAATCGGAAGCTCTTGGATTTCATCTTTCTACTAATTGGGTACACAACAAGTTCGTGCTTGTAGACGGCAAAAAAATGGCAAAATCAGTTGGTAATGTTTATCTTGTAACTGGCAAACAGGAAACTACAGGTTTTGAATCTATAGAGGAGAAAGGTTATGATCCACTGGCTTATAGATTAATGCTGCATGAACATCACTATGGAACTCAAATTGATTTTACTTGGGAGAAGCTAGATCAAAGTCAAGCTAGATTGTATAATTTGCGTAAAGAAGCGGCCAAACTACAAGGTTTTATCAAATTATTCCCCGATAATCTACTTAAAGGTTTTGAATTAGCCCAAAACACAACAGAAATTGATTGGCTAGAAATTCTAGCTGAAGATCTAAATGTTCAAAAATTCCTTCAAGTATATAGTCAATTGGTTCTACAATTAGTCCAAACTATGGAAAAAGATCAAGTTATATTTGCAAGTGACATTGCACTTGTTAAGAAGTTTGATCGAGAGTTTTTGAAGCTTAATTTGTTTCCAGTAATTGATTCAAG
>JAYUKQ010000075.1:0-13241 GCA_043764315.1 bacterium
TTGATCGACTTTGCATGATGATTTAAAGTCTATACCAATTTAGTTGATTGGTAAAAGGTTTGTGAGTTGTTTTATCACCTAGATTCTTTCTTTAGATCCAAATTAAACTATAACTTAATCTTAAGTGTTGACGAGTATATACTCATTGCACTAATTACAGTTCAAAACTAATTTACACCAAATTGCCCCTTGTTAAGGGGCTGGCACGAAGCTGACTTGGGTTTTTTAGGGTTTTTTTGGAGTTAGGAATTGTACAAGCATTGTATTTAGTGAAAGGAGTATAAATCTATTAAAAAAATTAATATAGGTTTGAGTATAATTTTAGATACGTTTCCATCTTAGGGAACTTTTTATTTTTTTGGTGTAATAGAATGATACTTATAGACTTACTTAATATTCTCAATATTCTCAACAATGGCTTTATGCTTCTCCTCTTGATATTCAAAGAATCTGGCAATATTCCACATTTTATTACCAAAGTTACGGTACTTCTCACAGAGTTCATCAGCCAATCTTCCGCCCATTTTCATGTTGCGATTAGGAATCATACCGCCAAGCATAGCCATTCTAAGTGAGTCACTAGAATATTTGTTAATTTGTGCCACTGGTTCAAGTCCGTTACCTAGAGATTTGGACATTTTTTTGCCTTTTTCATCAAGGACGGTCGGTGTAATAATTAGATCACTATAAGGAATATCAGCTGTAAAGTAATAACTCAAAGTAGTCATGCGAATAATCCATTGATAAAAAATCTCTTTGGCAGTAAGTAGTTCTTGAGTCGGATAAAAAACCTCAAAGTCAGTTGTCTGTGAAATCGATAAAAGCTCCAAAATTTCAGGAAATTCTACCCTGCCCATGTCAGACTTGCAAAAATGACCAAGACCTTCAAAAATCTTTTTGGAACCGCCAAGTTGTGATAGATAAAAATCCACATTCTCATGACGATATTCAGGCTCATTATCAGAAGTGGCAACAATGACAGAACCGATCAGACTTTGCAATTTGGGATTGATTTGGAAATTCAAAAGATCATTTAATCGACTGTTGTCAGCAGTTTTGGTGTGCGAAGGTGACATTAAAATTAACTTCCTAATTGGCACTAATTTTTCCGACAGATAGCGAACTATGAAAGCTCCGCCAGCTGAATGGGCAATTACGACAGAATTACTATTCAAATTACCAACTTGCCTTTCAAAATCTTGTTTCCACACTTCATAATCTGGAGCGTGATTATTAGACAATTCAGGCAAAATAGTTGTATAACCTTTGTTTTCCAGATTCTGCTTGAGCCAAGGGAACCAATTTTTTTGTGAAATATTATTCAAAGGTTGATCGTTGGAGCCATGAATGATCACAAATTCCAGATTGTTAGTTAATTCTTTTTTGATTAAGTCCAAAAGTTCTGGTGAAGTTGAATTAAGGTGACTTTGACCTTGAGTGATTAACAATTTGGCTTTAGGTAAACATCTGTGCAATTCATAACTTAATTCTGGCTTTACAACCTCATCGTTGTCCGAGTGAACAATATTAACTTTAGCACCCATTTCAAATAAATTTTGGACACTTTCAGGACATTCAAAACCATCCAACGTATTCCACATTCCACCACTGACCAAAAATACAGCTTTACAATCAAGTTTGTTTTCGCTCAAATATTTGGTTAAAAACATCGAACCCAGCGAGTGACCAACTAAAATAGTCTGTGAGGTTACAAAAGGCAAAGATTGTTCAAAAACCATTTTCCACTTGTCGTAATCTGCATTGGTTTTGTTGGGCATTTGTGGCTTAATCAAGCTAATATGATTAGTTTTACAAAAATCACTTAGTTCAGTTTTCCAGCTAACTTTGGAACCTTCTAAAGCTTTATCAAAAAACTTGGAATACCAGTAAGAATTCAATTCACCGCTCTGGATTTTGGATCTATAAATCTCTCGAGATTCCCAAGCTTCTCCACCATGAATAAACACAATATTAGGTTTTGGTGTTTTGGAGTTAGAATACAAGCTGTCATCTTGAACTAAAAACTTGTCATTCTGGACTTGATTCAAGATCTTGCCGCCGTTGTCAGTTAAACATTTACTATCAACAAAATCGGTGTAATCAAGTGTTGATAAAGGCCATAGACAAGATGAGAACCAAGTATCCAAAATCTTTTCTTCCTGAACCCAATTACCGTATTTTTCTGGCATGAATTCGCTAATTTGAAACTGTCTGTTTAGTTCTGGGTTTGCTTTAACTTGCTGATAGCTATAAAAAACTTTGTCTTGATTAAGATCAAGATTGTACCAAACGGGTATTTTGTGTCCCCAAATTAGATCACGACTAATACACCAATCTTTGATGTTTTCTAAAAAATTGATTCCACGCTCTTGATAATCTTCCGAATAAAACTTAGTTTGTTTGACAGCTTCAATTCCAAGTTGTTGTAGATTAGTCTCTCGACCACGACTAGCGATAGAAACATTATCGTCTTTGGCAATTGGACTCCAGTTGAACTTATTATGATAAGAAATAAAAAATTCTTCACTAATCAAAGGCTCAACAACAGTTTTGGTTCGCTCGCAAACGGTTACATTATGTTCGTAGTTCCAATCAATCTTATAATCTTCAGGATTAATACTGTCAGAAAATTCTATTCCAAAGTAATTTTTGGCTTCTTTTCGTTCAACTGAATTACTTTCTTTTTTGGGTACAAAATCATTCTCAACTAATTTTTGAATCACGTTGAAGCGAGCTTCGCTAACAGTTTGACCTTGGAATTCACCACATATTGAAGTTAACTTGCCATCACGACCAATAGCCGATTCAAAATCTCCGCCAATATATTTGTTAAAAATTTCGTAATCCACAATATCACTAGCTGGTGTAATCTTCAATGCTCCAGAACCAAAATCAGGATCAACTTCATCAGCAAGAATTACAGGAATAAATCTTTCAGTAAGTGGAATCTGAACAAAAAGTTTATTTTCTTTTAACAAATCAGAATATTTAGAGTATTGTTTTGCAAAAATATCAGGATGAATAGCAATTGCATAATCTCCAAAAATGGTTTCAGGTCGCACTGTTCCCACTTGAACTGAATTATCTAGTGATTCGTAATTTTCCAATGACAACACAGTGGTAGCCTCTACCTTTTTATATAACCTATACTCAAAAGTTACAAAAGGATCAATTCTTTTTTCGTATTCAATCTCACCAGACACATCACTAAGTGCAGTCTGAAGCCCAACTGACCAGTTAACCAGATATGAACCTTTGTAGATCAAACCATTTTGCCAGTATTTCCTGAAGGCATAATTGACCATCTTAACATTCTTCTCATCCAAAGTGAATAAACTACGATCATAATCTGGAGTATCACCAAGAACTGCTGCTTGATTTTGTTGATTGTTACGCCACTCATTAACCTTTAACCAAGCTAATTCTAACCACAAATCTGAATGATTGAACTTCAAAAACTTAGGCAAATCCTCCTTGGGAATATCTTTTAATTCTTCACTTAAAACGTTTAATTCACTATCAAATTCACCTTTACGAATCATTTTGTCGATTACACCTTCGAGCTGCAACCCAGCGTGATCAACCCCCGGAAACCACAAATCTTTTTGACCTTTCTGACGAGCCAAACGACTCAAAGTATCCATTAGATAATGACCAAAAGCGTGACCAGCATGCATGTTTCCAGTCAAATTCGGCGGAGGCATCAAGATTGAGTGAGTTTTGGAGTGTGTCTTAGAAGCAATACTCCTTAATAAGGGGTCAGAGGAATTCTGGAAGTTACCGTTTGATAATCTTTGCAAATCTGGATTACCAATTTTTTGATTCATCCAATTGGTGTAGATCTGTGATTCAAATTCTTTTGGATTGTAGTTAGGTTGCAAGGGCATGTACAAGTTTTGGTTTGGTTATAAATTATTCTCAATGTAGATTTTGATTTTGGCTATATCTTCATCAGTCAGTGTATTATTTGGAATACTAGGTGTAGTAATTGTAAAATCAGCATCCTGCCAAACGACAATTTTGGTTTGTTGAGTTAATATAAGCGACATTGGTTGATTTTTATTATAATATTAGCTAAATCTAATTGATTCACTTTGGCAAATTCTTTGAATACAAATTAACTATAATTCCATAACTTCATTTGGTTTTAGTCTAATTTTGGAAATTAAAAAAGAACCCGTTAAGATTCTCTTGTGTAGTTTTGAATTACAGTTACTAAAGACTATTTTTTCTTAGCACGATTAGCAAAATGAGCAAAGGCTTTGTTACCTGAAGCTGTTTGATGGACAGTGTTTCGCTTAGCTACAGCTGTACCTTCATTGTTGAATGAATCAACTATAATTTGAGCTAATCTTTGAGCCATTGGCTTACCCTTGATCTTACGAGCGGCATCAGTAATCCAAGTTAGACCAAGACGTAATGCACGAGCTGGATAAGGTTCAATTGGTACTTGGTAAGAAGCACCTCCAACACGCATTGATTTGACTTCAATTTGTGGCTTAACGTTAGCTACAGCAGTTTCTAGAGCTTCTAGTGGAGCAATTTGTAGCTTTTCAGCAGCAATTGTCATTGCAGTATTAACGATCTTAGCAGCGACAGTTTTTTTGCCGTCGTACATGACTCTGTTAGTTAATCTGGATACTAATTCACTGTTAAAAGTTCTATCTAATAGAATAGTAGGTCGTTTTAGGACTCTTTTTCGTCTTGGCATAAATAAATTATAATAGTTGGATTATAACTTTATTTCAGATTCAACCACGATTGAAATAAAATTAAATATAAGTTGGCCTCAACTTCAAATTTTCTCTATCTTTAACATCTTGTCAAGCAAAAATAAAACTTATTTAGATAAATAAAATGTGTCTATATTGATAAGCTTTGCACTTGGATACAATTTTTAGTTGCAAAAAATTACCATTTCTATCCCTAGCCAAAACAAAACCAGTTCCATCAACTACAATCTTGGCACAACCAACGTGAAAACATTTTTCTTCTTCAAAAATACCATCATCCCAATTAGAAGGGAAAACTAGCTGCCATTGTCCAAAATAATTAACAGGTTGAATAATAAGACAATTTTGGTGTGGGTTAATATCAACCCAAATCGAACTCAAAATAGACATTAATTTATTTTTACCAAAAACTCGCCTAGACTTTTTATAATCCTCAACTCGTAACAAATATTCCGAAGGTAAATCTTCTTTACTGATGAGAACCTGACGAAAATGCCAAAAATGAGCTGTCATTCGATTGCCACATACTTCCATCAATGGCTGTAACAAACCAGTTAATAATCTTTCCAACAGGCAATTAGGCAACCAAATATATCTTTTGGTGTAATAAAAATCTAGTATAAGAACAGTTATAAAATAAATAAATATAAAAATTAAAAAAAGCATTTTATTTGAATTGTTGATCTGTGGTATAAAACTTAGCTTGACAATCCTAAATTGCTACTTAAAAAGTTTTTTTACTACTAAAAAGTGATTATTAAAGTCTTTCTAGTCAAGATTTGTGTGAACAGCAAAATAAAGCTAAACTTACCCTTAAGGTCAACTAAACATAAACAATATAACAGATGATCTTATAGACTTTTACGAACTACCTAATAATCAAGAATACAATGAAATTAAGCACAAACTTTACAAGAATAAGTGTCATAATCCTATGTTTACTAGCATTTGGAGGCTTGCAAGTAGCTGCAATGAATCTAATGAAATTACCTATAAGCACAGCAATAGCTAACACTAATAATAAATCAAATTACAAACTCAAATTAGTTAAAATAAACTTAAACGACTATTTTGGATCTGGTACCTTAGTCCCAGCAGGGTATTTGTCACAAACAGGAGAGTTAGCAAAAGCAGGATTAATAACAACAACTCATATTTTTCAAAGTTCAGAAATCAAAAACTATTTAGGACAAGATAATAAAGTAATTAATTTGTCTGGAGATAATACCATGAAATGCAGGTATAGTTTTGGTGAATCAATCGAATATGCAGCTTTTGTACCAATGGAATCTATTAATGAAATGATAGAAAACGGTTGGATGAATTTGGAAACTATTCACGAAATAAAAACTAATTCTAATTTTGAAACTAGTAAAATTAATCCAGAGGTTGTAACTCAAATCTTTGGTTCAGCTAGCCAAGAACTTAACCTTGGCAAAAATAGTGTTAAAAAAGGTGATTCAGGAGCTGTAATTTTTCAGAGACGAGCAGATGGAATTAACTCAATTGGAATTCAATTCGGTTACGCCAAAAATTCTTCTTCGCCAATGACAATTATGTGGAGACTCAAAAAAGAAGGTGATTCGGTCAAAGCTAACGTTGCTTGGCTACGTAACAAAGATAATCGATTAATCTGGGATAATGGTGAATACCTTCCTAAGAATTGTGACAAGATTCAATAATTATTTTCAATTTACACAGCTGTCATCCTGAACTCGATTCAGGATCTAAAAAGTAACACAAACTAAAAGTGTACCCCACAGCATATTATCCGAAAATGAAACCAAGCCCAAACGGGTCTTTTTTTGTGGATAAAATAAACCGTTGACATTTGTGTGTGTGTGTTACTCTACAGTTCTATGAATTTTAATTTTTTTGGAAAAAGAGGAGGAAAAGTAGAAGAAGCGGTAGAGGAAGAAACACCTAATGTAGACGGTCCAATGAGAACAGTTTTTGAGAAAAATAAATTAGGACAAAAGGAAGCTGTTGGTTTTCAAAATATTGATTACTCAAACGGACAACCAACTGGTAAGATTTTCACTCAAGAAGAAATAAATGGAGCTAGAGAACAAGCTGCAGAATAAAGTCAGTTTTAATATTCACCTAAAACAAAACCCCAACTTAATTAATTGGGGTAATTTTTTTGGTTAAAACATTCTGTCGGTGAATATTTGAGCTTTTGGCTCCACTCAAGATGACAAGTCGGTTGACGTTTAGATTCTAAAATCGATGTTCAGAATGACGGTAATTTTAAGTTTTGGTTTCTCTCCTTTGGGAGAGGTTAGGTGAGGGCATTTAAACCAAGTCGACTTCGGCAAAAATGGCATTTTCTTCAATGAATCGTTTACGAGGTTCAACTTCTGCACCCATTAGATCTTCAAAAACTTGATTCGCCAAGGCAGCTTCGCCAACTGTGACTTGCCACAATAATCTACCTTTTGGATCCATTGTAGTTTCCCATAGTTGTTCTGGGTTCATTTCACCTAGTCCCTTGTAACGTTGGATATTAACAGCTTTTTTGGTTGTGGTAATTGTTGTCTCAACTTCACCTTCAGCGTTGGTAGTTTCGATTTCTTGGTTGCTAAAACCATTTGCTTTGAGATAATCATCTTTTTCCGAGTCAGAATAAACGTATTCAACTTTTTTACCAATTTTGATTTGGTATAGTGGCGGTCGAGCCATATAAATGAATCCTCCATCAATTAAAGCTGGCATGTATCGATACAAGAAAGTTAGAATCAAGGTAGTAATGTGAGCTCCGTCAACATCAGCATCAGTCATCAAAACAATCTTGTGGTAGCGTAACTTCTCGATATCAAACTTGTCACCAATTCCAGTACCAAAAGCGATAATCATATTCTTGATTCCATCGTAGTTGAGGATTCTATCAAGAGTAGCTTTTTCGGTATTAAGAACCTTACCACGAAGCGGCAAAATGGCTTGAGTCTTACGGTCACGTCCCATTTTGGCAGAACCACCCGCAGAATCTCCTTCTACAATATAGATTTCAGATTTGACAGGATCTTTTTCTGAGCAATCGGCAAGTTTACCAGGAAGAGCCATTCCTTCAAGAACTCCTTTTCGCTGAACAGCTTCACGAGCAGCTTTGGAGGCAAGTCTAGCTTTGAGTGCCAACTGTGCTTTTTGGACAATAGATTGAGCAATGGCAGGATTTTCTTCAATAAAAGTCCCAAATTGTTGAACTACAATTCTATCAGTGTTAGTTCTAGCTATAGTTGAACCGAGTTTGACTTTGGACTGTGAGGTGAATTGAGGATCGGCCATCTTAATAGACAACACTAGTTTCATACCTTCCATGAGATCATCTGGAGTAAATTTTTCACCTTCTTTCTTAAAGTAATTCTTCGCAGTTGCGTAACCGTTAATGATCTTGGTAATAGCAGTTTTGAGACCTGTAACGTGCATTCCACCTTCGGGATTGGCCACACCATTAGTAAAAGGTAACATGGTGGTTTTGTAATCTTCAGTGTATGCCATAGCAATCTCAAGTCGGAAGTTATCAGCTTCACCGTAGAAATGCATAATTGGCGAAATTAAAGTTTCTTTGGCAGTCATGTCCTCCAGATAAGTCTTAATACCTTCAGGAAAACAGTAGTGTAAATTCAAATTTTCGTCTGGAACTTCATAGCTAATTTTGAAACCTTTGTTGAGATAAGCTTTGTCTTTCAGATCATCTAAGATCCACTTGGTATCAAATTCTTTAGTTTCAAAAATCGTATCGTCAATCTCAAAACTAATAATTGTTCCAGTCTCACCCCAACAGGCAATAGAAGTAAGATCAGGGAATCTAGTGTGCAATTCATCTTCAGTCATTGATTCCAATTCAGTTTTGACCTTACCTTTGGAAAATGAAATATACGAATAAGTGTTACTTCGCTTAATCCACACTTGCAACAATTCAGAGAGAGCGTTGACAACAGAAGCTCCAACACCATGAAGACCCCCCGAGAATTGATAAGAATTTTGATCAAACTTACCCCCTGCATGAAGCACTGTCATAATAGTTTCTACAGTTGACTTACCAGTTTTGGAGTGAATTTCGGTTGGGATACCACGACCATCGTCGGCTACATACATGGTAGAATTGACGTATTTGACCTTCATGGTAGTAGCGTGACCAGCCATGAATTCATCCACAGCGTTGTCCGTAATTTCACCAAGACAGCGGTGCAAACCATCTTTTCCAGTATTTCCAATATACATTCCAGGTCTTTTGCGGACGGCTTCGAGCCCTTCTAGTACTGTAATTTGGCTAGCGCCATAGCTTTGATCGGTAGACATATAGACTTGATTGTGTTATATAAAGGGTCTTTTTGTCAATGCTAAAAACTCATAACAAAAAACCACCTTGAAAGTGGTGGTAATTAAGATTAAATACTAAATTTAATTAACTTTTAATTTTTTGACTTTGCCGTCTATTATTGTCCAGACATGTTTGTTCAGATATGTGTTATTATTCCCAGTATTGTAAGAATCAATGAACCTGGATGACTCTATTAGTTTGGTTAATGGATTGTACACGAACATCTTTGGCTTATATCCTTCACTACCAAAAATATGAATCTTGTTACCAACTAAGACTGTTGATCCACTACCCCAATTAGTCATATTAGTAGGGCTTACATCAGACAAGGTACGACTTTGTAGGTTGTAAACCCAAATATTAACACCATTGATTATATAGACTCGGTTGCCAATTAATTCGATTGAAGACCTATTCATATTAATTGGTAGTCTTCCTCCAGTTGACCATGAATTATCAAGAATATCATACACAAATATTTGATCATTAGGAGTTGTACGACCGCTCAAAGTACCTACATCTCCACCAAATACATACATTTTATTTTTCCATATAACTGACTTATGATTGATAATTCCAGTTGACATTGGAGCACCAGCAATTGTAGTTTTGGTTGTTAGATCATAGATAGACAAACCACCGCTCATAGTTTGACCTTCTGGGTTCATAGTGAATGAAGTATCAACACCTCCAAGAGTATAAATTCGATTACCACTAGCTGTTATATTAAAACCTGTTTGATTTGTACCCCCTCCGTTAGGTAATTTGTTAACTAATCCAGTTCTTGGATTGTATGATGATAATTCTCCACCGACCCCACAACGAACACACCCAGTGTTTGGTCTTTGAATCTTATAATGGTAAAATTCTTTATTATACCACACACCTCCAACAAGTGGACTAACATTATCCGTCAATGTTTGCCATCGTAATGAAGATAAGCTTGAAGCGGAGCTTGTCACTGAACTGGTTGAACTGGTTGAAGAAGAACTTGAACTCATAGTCGTTGAAGAACTAGAAGACGCGATGTTTGGTAAAGGATTACAGACACCTTTAACAGTTAAAGAAAACTTAGAAGTAGAAGGATTCTTATCAATAGATACTGGAACTGTCACGTAAGGTGTAGTTGATGCTGGTCTGTAAAGTGCATAACCTGCTTCAATACTAGCGTCAAGAAACTCGTCAATATATACTGTTACATTGTTAGAGCCTGTGAAGTTAGCATCTTTTCGCTTCAAAGTTACTTTCAAAACATTGTTTGATTCGTTAGTAGTAGAAGGAATGTCAAAGTCATTTGCACCTACAATTGTATTGTATTTTAATACATCTTGGTTAGCGTCCGAAAAACGAATGATAGTATTAACACCATCAATATCACATTCAACTGATTTTACTTCTGGTGAAGTGTTCATAATCTTAACATTAGATATGGAACCAAATGAATTGATATCAAATGAAGTTTTGTGATTCTCAAAATGTGGTACATAATTAGCAACTATATTAGCTACACATTTACCATTCACAACGTTTAAAGAAGTGTTTTCAGTTACGTAAAAGTAAGCTTTGTTGCCAACAATCTGGCGAGCTGCTTCAACATCTGAAGTTGCCATCATGTTGTTCCAGTTACAATATGTAAAGGAGCTGTTAGATAGGGGAGATGATAGAGAACCATTAATTTGAGCAGAGACATTGACCAAATTTGGTGTGACTAGAGCTATAATTCCAAATGAACAGAATACTTTTGAGAAAAAAGACATAAATAATGTAATTGTTGTAACGAATTATTACATTTTAAGACTCAATCAAAACCAAAAACTTGGCAAATAAAAATTATGTTTTGTAGTAATTTGCTAGAATATTTTGAATTCTCGTGCTTTAAAAAAATAAAAACCACCCGATAATTGGTGAATAATTAATTATTTTTGATACACTCTATCAGTAGAATCACCTTTAATTCCATTACAAAGATTAGGTGTAAAATTTGGGTCATTAATGATGTGGTCTTGATCTAGGATTACGATTTGAAAATTATCAGGTGCTAATGATTTTAGATTCTCCTATTACATTCTTGAGTTGTACTATAAATCTAGTTGTGCAAGAGGTCTAACATAGACAACACTACACCTACAAACCTCAATGGGTCAAGATTTGATATTTACCCCCACCATTTTTGTCGCCATTTTTGAATATTGCCGTGATGACCTGAAAGTAGAACTGGAGGAACAGATTGATTATTCCAAATGGTAGGTCTAGTGTATTGCGGATGTTCAATATAAGGCAAAATGTTCTGGAGCCAAAAATGTTCATCAAAAAGCAATTGAGATATATCCGTTTGATTCTTCTTGGAGTTAAAAAACTGATCTTGATACTGCTTAGAACCATTACTAAAAGCAAACTCTGAATAGTTGTTAAGCCCACTGGAAAAAGAATCATGAAGCACAGAGGTATTTTTGGTAATGAATCTTGGCACAAGTCTAGCCACTGCTTCTATCAAACACATTGCGGCAGTCTCTCCACCATTGAGAACAAAATTACCAATTGAAAGCTCCAAATCTACAGAATCATTAACCCGAACATCAAAGCCTTCATATCGACCACACAGAATATTCATCTCTTCAAAGTTAGTCGCAAGCCACTCCGCCACTTGTTGAGTTAATGGAAAACCTCTTGGAGTAGTCATTATATTCACTTTTTTGGTGGACAGTGCTCCACTTCTAATTGCTTCAAAAAATTTAACATTGTTAGGTATGATTCTTTCCAACCCAGACAGATTAAGTTTATTTTGATACAAAGTATAATTATCAGAAAAACAATTCTTAGACTCCATAGCTTGAATTATGGGCTGTGGCATCAACACCATTCCAGAGCCTCCGCCAAAAGGTTTGTCATCAACTTGCTTGTAATTCCCAATACCAAAATCATCTCGCCAGTTAACTAATTCAAAACGAATAATATCTTGAGCTACACCACGAGCAATAAGACTGTTATTGATAAAACCACTAAAAATATCTGGATGAAGTGTCAATAAACGAAAAAGCATGTTGGTAAGTATAAAGCTGTCATACTGAACTTATTTCAGTATCTAAAAGATTAGGTATTTTTGTTTTGATCTTAAAATCTGAAAAACTAGTTTAATTTTGTAGGTATTTTGTAAAATCAAATTAAAAACTATTCCACAGTTGATCTTTAGTTTTGCTCAAACTGACTACAAATGAGTTATTAGATGAGTTATTTTTTTGCCTACTTATTACTTTTTTTGATTAGATAAAAACCTGAAGTAATCAGAACCAAAAGAGCTAGTATTAATAGTAAAAAAATCCAATTACCTTCTACGATTCCAGTTCTAAGTGAATTAATAAGACTTAAAGCAAAAATTGAGGCAAAACCAAAAATAGCAACTACAGAAATGTTTTTGGAATTAAGACTAGTACTTCTAATCATCATCGAATCGTTAGTATCCATAAGAATGTCCATCTGATCTTGAAAATTACTCAAGTTATTAAGCATTTTATTGATTGTATCAAGGCTATTATCAATTCGTTCCAACTCTTCTTGGCTGAATCTATCTTTATTTTTGGACTCTAGATCTCGAATTACTCGTTGAATTGGTGTAATTACAGACTCGAAGTTAACCAAGTTTTTTTTGATAGTCAGTATATCCTTGAGGACGTCAATATCGTCCATGAATGTAAAAAGATCAGATTCCACTTGGGCAATATCAGTTTTGAATTTCATAATGGCTTTGTAAGTTTTGGTCATACAAAAATCTAGCAGTTCAGCCACAAAGAGACCTGGTGTAATTACTTCCTCATCTTCTAGAAGTTGATTTTGAAAGTTGATGAATTGAGTAAAATGCTTGTAATTCTGCCTATCAATAATTATAACTTGCTTATCTGACCAAAAACAATGCAAATCCTTGATCAAAAAACCTTGTTTAGCCTTATCAAAAACTGGAAATTGTAAAGCTACATAAATATATTCTGGACGAACCTCGAACTTGGATAATTGCGTATCACAATATACGTCTTCAACATCAACTTCATTAAGTTTAAAATCTTCCAAAAGTGAAGTTTCCAGTTCAGGTGCAAGACCAGAAGTATAGATAAATTCAAATAGTTTGTATTGTAATTGAGTCATAATTAGTTGTTAATTTTGTTGTTTTTAAGCTTGAATAAATTATTGAT
>JAYUKQ010000076.1:0-13209 GCA_043764315.1 bacterium
TTATTTAATTCATTATCCAGATACCCAAACCAAGAGCTGAAGCAATAATTAGCCAACTGAACAAACTCCAATAACTAGCAAAAATCGATTGACCAGAAAGTATTTTGTTTTTGAAAGTAATGCTTTGGGTATCTAACTGATAAGCTTTATTCATAGCCATAATTGTCAGAATTAACATTGAGAATGTCGGCAAAAAAAACATAACAGGAATAATCTTACCAAATAAAATTCCACTTCCAAAAGATAAGTATTGAAATACCATGTAATTAACAGCAATTAGAGTATCGATTCCAAGTAGGTTGGTTCTAAGAATCGACTTAGGCAAATTGATAGTTCTAAGAATTCCATATATAACAATGATATTATTAAATGTCCAGACTACACCAAAAACCCAAGTTGGCGGCGCAAAATATGGCTTGTTGAGATTTGAATAAATCTGTATAATATCAGCTCCAAGTAGAACAATTCCGTAACCAGCCACAAGGTTGACAAAAACAAAAGCTATGGCGGCAATAACAATCTGTCTTAATGTAATTGGTTGGGTAGTCATGATTAAAAGATTAAGTTAAAGTCATTTGATGGCAAATAAAAACATCTGATTAATACCAAGTCACCAGTTAAGCCAGACTCGTCCCATTAAAAAAATACCCACTTAATCTTCACTGACTAGGTGGGTATTTGGTTGTATTGTAGGTATAAATAAAGATTTTAGTTGCTTTAATAATTAATTTTAATATATATAACCTACAGCTCTCAAATTCTAAATCAAAATTAAAAACCTAGTCTTTTCAACAGAATGTGTAACCATTTCAACTTTGAATCAACAAAATTAAGCATAAAAAAACACCAAAAAAAATATTGTAATCAGGTGACACAATGTAAAAAAAATGACAAGTTTTGTGTTTGATAGGTGGTAATTAGACGGGTTTGCAGTAAGAAGAAGGTTTTTGTTTTGCCCAAAAAATTAAGTTGACATTTCGACACTATCCCATTGAGAATCAGAATTAAAAACCCATTCAAGTGCTTTTCTCCTTTCGTAGACCACGCCTTCAGATACTTTGGACTTAATTCCTCTATTTCTATTATCTATACAGTGCCAGTGCAGTCTATAGTAATAATCAAGCTTAGTATAAATCTCTAACTCTGATCGTAGTTTTTCAATCGCAATAATTTTGTTGTTGTTTTCTTCCTCCTCGAGATTAGGTAATAAATTAACCATATTATCTCCCACAGGTTTGTTGATACTAAGATTATCAATCATCTCCACCACCCACATCAATGCCCACAAACTTTCCAAATACCACATCATAGAATTAATCTCAAACTCACTAAGATGAGGGTTAGGTTTGTTAATAATCAATTGTTCTGATTCGGAGAGATATTTGGTTAATTTGTGCTCGATAATCCAATCTCTAATAACGTGAGTTGGTGCTTCAAAAGCGATATTAATCACGGCGTTCATTACTGATATTCTACCTTTTATCTCTTCTAAAGTGCGAATTTTGGGGTCATCGAGTATCGGTAGATATTGGTTAAAAGTGTAACCCTGATCAGCTATAAGTTGATTATTAGCAGCTCTAATCTCATTTTGTTGTTGTTGGGTCATTGCCTAAGACTAAACTAGTTACAACTAAGTGTCAAAAACAGTCTCAAAAAAGAATTTACAAACGAATTTACCAAAAATGGAATCGATTAATTATGTGATCCAATATGTAACTATTTCAAATAATATAGTTTTTTTGTTTGACAAGTGAACTCAAAGTCATTAGGCTATGATATACATTTTAAGACCTAAAAAATAAACAAATCGCTTATGTTTTACACAATCAATGTAGAAAAGATAGTTATTTATTTTGAGAAAGTTAACAGAAATAAAGAAAAAATATTTATATCAAAGAAACCTGAACGAGGAAAACACACATGCAAAAAAATTAGATCCAAAAGTTAGATACATTAGTAATAACAACTTTAATAATTTTCCAAGAATGACTCTAACATCTTTATTCTTAATAATACCAAAAAATAGTATTTAACTTAAAGAATTACCTAAAAGTTCCAATTTTTTGAAGTAAGTAAAATTTTAATTATTGTAGAATTTAAAGATATTAAAGATATTTTTGTATTAAAAAACTCAACTATTTATTTTTATGTATCACACAAGTAGTTTTTTGGAAGACTTATTCTTTCCAAATCGCAACAGGAACTTAAAAAGAATCATAGTATTATCCTCCTTGACTGGTGTTCTATCGGCGGCAATTGGCAATTTTTTTGCAAAACGAGAAAATAGGTATCAATTACGGATGAATTTGGACAGACTAGGCTATGAAGTAGAATCTATCAAAGACAAACTTACTCATCAAGCCAAAAATTTTGGTTCAGATGTCAAAGAAAAAACTTATCAAGCGGAAGAAAATATGAGAGAAAATATGAGAGATCAATCCAAAAAAAAAGATTATTCAGGTTATAAAAATTAAACAAAGCAAAAAATTATTTTAAACTATCAAATTTATATTTTATGAACATCATAATATCGTTAATCATAGGAGGTATCGCAGGATTGTTAGCTGGAATGATCCGCAAAGGTCACGGTTTTGGTTTTTTTGGTAATATTGTAGTTGGTTTGATAGGTGGTTTCCTTGGTAATATACTTTTTGGGTTCCTTGGTATTCAAGATACTAATTTTTTGGGTAGTATAGTTGTATCTACTGCAGGTGCCGTGATATTACTCTTAATTCTTGGTTTTTTTGGCAAATAATTCAAAAGTTAATCTAACTGTTACATATGATCATTAGTCATCAACAAGAACTAGATTTGTTAACTCAACTTGGTTTTCCAGTCAATCCTCTTAACCAATCCGCCACAACTCTAGATAATATATGGTTAATCGCCAACGAGATTGAAACTCAAAGGACAAGTCTAAACTATCCAATTGATGGTTTGGTAGTCAAATTAGATAACAACCAACTCAAAGAAGAACTTGGTGTAGTTGGCAAAACCCCACGAGGCTGGTGCGCTATCAAATTCACAGCTGAAGAAGTAGTAACCAAAATTACAGCAATCACATGGCAAGTTGGACGAACTGGTAAAATCACTCCAGTAGCTGAACTCGAACCAATAACTTTACAAGGGACAATAGTCAAAAGAGCTACACTGCACAATTTTGCAAGAGTTAAAGACCTTCAATTAAGACCAAATCAACTAGTTGTAATTCGCAAAGCTGGAGATATAATTCCAGAAGTTGTTCAAGCAATAGATTAAAATTCTCGTATACCAATTTTACTAATTACAGTTCAAAATTAATCTGCACCCAATTGCCCCTTGTTAAGGAGCTGGCAGTCTAAAGAGTGAATGGGGTTCTTTGAGTTTTTTAAGGGTCTATTTTGGAATTAATAAATTCAAGATGACAAATTGTAGAATTGTAATGAATCGCTATTGCAAATACAGAATTAGTACATATTTGACAGCAAAACCAACAAGCGTGTTAATCTAATCGTCCTTCAAGACAATTGTGTATGTTTTTTTTTCAAATACAACCAACCAAAGCTAATTCATTATCAATTAACTGGCTGATCAAATCAATAATGATCAGTTTTTTTTGCTTAATTTTTTTGCTTTTACCAACGCGCGCAATCCTAGCTAATACTACTAATGTTAACCTAAACTATTTTGGCTACTATTCCGTGGATGCTGATCAAAATAATAATAATATTACCCAGATCAAATCTCTCAAAAATTCTAATATAATTCTAGTTAACTACAACCCAGCTACAGCTATAAGTCTTTTGACCAAAGCTAGTAACGCCAATCTCAAGGTTATTTTTCACGTTAGTCCATACTTATTGAGCTATACATCTAATCAACCAACTGTTCTTAGAGGTGATTATCTAACTTTAATTGCGAACATGCAAAACCAATTACAAGGAAAAACTTCTAATATTCACTCATTTTACTTTGATGAACCGCTTTGGCAAGGTGTTTCCAAAAGTAGTTTTAGGACGGTTACAGCCGCTCTTAGATCTACATTTCCAACAATAGGAGTCATGGCAGTTGAGGCAGTTGCTCCACTTAGGTCATCACAACCCTACACTTCCCCATATGGAATTAGTAACGTGTATATAGATTCAACTTACTATGAATTCACAACTGATCTTGGTTTTGATTATTTTATATACAGTTGTCAGAGTTTGGATTATAGTCACCAATCTTTGCTTAACACAATTGGTGCAATGGGTAATCAAAAATTATGGTTAGTTCCAGATGGTGCGATCAACCTTAGCTGTACCAATTCTTCTAATAATCTAAATGGAGCTTTGAGTTATTACTTTAATATAGCGAATAATAACCCTAGAGTTGTTGGAATGTTGCCGTGGACTTACACAAGTTATGTCAGCACTCAAACTATAGAGCAAATTGGCTACATTGGAACTAAGCAAATATTCAATTCTTCAAGTCAATATTACAATCAAAGTCTTAGACAAGAGCATATTAATGTAGGCAAACTGGTCATAATCTAACTAGCCCTTGACTACAAATAAAATAAATGGTTTATTAAATTCACAACAAAACTTAAACTAACCGTTGAAACAATATCCGTATATGGTCGCTTGGATATTGTGGAGGTAATAGCAAACCCACGATTTTAATGTTATGCATGTTTTGAACCAAGTTTTATTTGGTCAGAATTTTAACCTATCGTGAATATACAAAAAGTTTTTGTGTTGAAGTGTGGGTTATTTTTTTGTGACGAAGATTAAAGTAACTCTCGA
The DNA here is from genome assembly GCA_043764315.1 of bacterium. GTDB lineage: Bacteria > Patescibacteriota > JACMRA01 > JACMRA01 > JACMRA01 > JAYTWQ01. Next base: position 4,767 of record JAYUKQ010000076.1, read on the forward strand.
GATAGTAAAAGAAATTAGTCAATTAACCCCATTGAAACAATATCCGTATATGGTCGCTTGGATATTGTGGAGGTAATAGCGAACCCACGATTTTTGACTTGGACGAGTACCCAAGTGGTACTTTTTCTTTACCCAAAAATTGTATTTTTTATTTATCAATAATTTACAATTCATTTTTTATGATTACAACACAAGGCTGGAATAAAGTTAGAGGTAAAAGATATTATAAATTTGGCGGATTAAATATTGGCAAAAGTGTAAGGGAAAATATGAATGATCAAGGAGCTTCCGAGCTAAAACCAGTTACTAACACAAACGAAATGTTACTAAGCTCATTAAATCAATTAAGAACCAAAACTACGCTGCCAATAGGTTCTAATTTTGTCAAATTATCTGAAAGTTTTGAAAAACAAGGTTCATTTGACTTGAAACAATTCATAAAAGATGGACACTCTAACCAAGATAAAGCTATCCAAAAACTTGCTGAATTTTTTATGCATGGAGAAAGTGCAAGTGAATCTATATCAGAGACTTGTGAGCAAATAATGCAAATTTTAAAAAAAGAAGGTTTTTCGGAAAACAAACTTGGAGTAATTAATAGCTGGTTGTTAAGCTTAGTTTCGGAATCTAACTCAAAAAGACTAAAGCCAAGTGCAATTCAAGCCCAAAAAGATAAAATTATCTCGGCGGTTGTTTTTGGGATAGATTCGCTTGCTGGTGTACCTGGTCAAAATGCACTCAAAGCATATTTTGATAATCTTAACAAATCTACTGAAGAGGTTAAAAAATTGACTACGGTGTATGATATTGATTTTGCTTATCTTGGTATTCCAAATGATGCATGGGATCAAACTAAAGGTGATAAATTCATTGGTCTAGTTTTTGAATATATGGCAATTTGGCGAACTAACTTAATAAAAAAATACCCAAGTATAGTTGTTGATATATTCCGAGCTGGAGGCGATGAACTCAAAATAATAGTCAAGTTCAATAATCAAGAACAAAAGAAACAATTTGAAAATGAATACCAATCAAAATTCACCAAACCAGATGGCGAGGAACAGCTTACAATCACACCACAATTCAACGAAGATCTAAGAACTATACACCAAAATCTATATCAAAAAAATAAACAAATAGAAGGTGATGTCAAAATAGGTCAGAACAAAAAAGCATTAACTATATTGTGTAATCAATTCGCTGATATTAGTTCCAACTTGAGCAAAAGAGGCGATGTCGCAAATATATTTCTTTTGGAATTGAAGCACATTATTGATCCTATTTTACTTAAAAGTATAAGAAATAGTTCTATTGCCAATCCAACTAATATAAAAACTAGATTATCAGATATTATTTTTGGGGAGAATGATGAAGATTATGAACTAGTTGAACTTGCATTGCAAAAATTAGATATTTTCTTTGGGGCAATTATTCCACAGATTACAGAAATAGAATCAACCGCTATCAACGGTGCATTCCCAGTAGAATTAGACTCTGGAATGAAAAATGCTGGAACAAATTGGAAATATGAAGATGCCAATAGCAGTGATCCACAAAGTAAAGAAGATCTAATTAGGTATTTACTCAAAATAATTGCAATGGGACTAAAATCAGTAGATCAAACAAGAAAAGTCAGAAAAGAAGTATCTTCGCAGTAACTATTTTACTTTCACTAATTCCTATAACAACTAAATAACATTATCCAACTTAAGACCTTTTAGATCCTGAATCGAGTTCAGGATGACATTTATAAGTGGCGGAATTGATATGTAAGAATAACAGTAATTAATCAAACCCAACCCTCAAATATGCACTCAATTATAACCCAAGTAACTTTAATTTTATTAATGGTATCTACTCTGATTACAATTCAGACTTCAGCTATGAGTCACCGAAGCTACAAAAGTAGTAATTATGATCTAGTTTACAAAAATCACAAACAACCAGGAATTAGAACTGTTACTGGTAGCCCACGTAGTCTGTGTCCAAAAAACAGTGTTCGTACATTACTTAGTTGTAGATACGTACCAACATTGCGACGAGGAGCTCCAGCAGGAAATGTAGGACCTGGAAGTAGATAGAATTATTACCAAAAAAATTACACCTCAAGAGAGTGTTTTCAATTTGGGTGTAAAATGATTAGGTAATTCTAGATCCTGAATCAAGTTCAGGATGACAGGTTGGAGTTCAGGATGACAAGTTAGAGTTTAGGATGACAGTTTTTAAACTAGTAAATGCTTTTAAAATAAGATTAAATAAAGGTAAGTCAGATAAAAAATCTAATTCTTAATTTGGCTTTCTTAATTAAGTTAAGCAATAACCATTTCGTCGATTGATTCTAGAATATCACCTTTTTGAACTTTGATTTTGCCAGATAGGGATATACCAAATTGACTTCCCATTTTGACGTCAGTAGTCTTGACACGATTATTCTGAAGCTCCGCAACTTCCAAGCGACCAAGCTCTTTTTCACCTCGAAGTACACGGATAGCTTTGTTAGAGAACAACTTACCTTCAAATACTTCACCACCCATAACTTGCAACTTAGGATCGTCCGATCGGAATAGCTGAAGAACATTGGCTCGACCAAGAACTGTAACTCTAATTTCGTGCTTGGTATTCTTGATAATCTCTTCTTCAGTCCAGTTAAGTAGTTCATAGATGATGTTGGATGAAACCACATTGACTTTGTTTTTTTCAATCATAGATTCAATTCCTGAAGAATAGCGAGTGTGAAAGGCAATAATTGTAGAACCACTAATCTTAGCAAAATCAATATCGGATTCGGTCAATTCACCCACAGATTCAGACTTAATAAAGAGTTTGACTTTTTCTTGAGGAATCTTGAGTATAGCTTCTTTTAGGGCTTCAAGTGAACCTGTAACATCGGCTTTGAGCATTATGTTGATTTGATTATCTTTGGTGATAATATTAGCATCAACGTTAACAATTTTTTTGGTACTTGATCGTTTGAGATTCTCGATGTCAGCATCGGTCTGGGCTTGTTTTTGATTCTTGTAGATAACAATCGGTTCACCAATTCCAACCACTTCAGGTACACCATAAATGACAACTGGATCACCAATATCGGCTGATTGAATTGATTTACCAGTGGTAGTTTCGATTCGTTTGACCTTAGAGACGAATCCGCCGCAGCGCATAATACTACCTACAGCAATTTTTTCTTTGACAACTAGAACTGTGGTTTCTACACCTTTGGATCTATCAACGTGAGATTCAATTACCACAGCTTGACCTTGACAGTTAATTTCGCCTTTGAGATCAGCTAATTCGGCATGTTGAAGAATTGTCTCTAGGAGTTTGTCCAGATTCTCGCCAGTTTTGGCACTTACTGGTACAAAAGGAGTTTCACCACCCCATTCTTCAGGAGTCAAACCAAAAGCAGCAATTTCAGCCTTAGCTCTTTCAATATCAGCATCAGGCAAATCGATCTTGTTAATAGCTACAATAACTGGAGTTTTGGACAACTTGGCACGTTCGATAACTTCTACAGTTTGCGGTTTTGGACCTTCGACAGCTGACACCATTAGAATTATAAAATCAGCTAATTGACTTCCTCTAGCTCGCATTGCCGCAAAAGCTTCGTGACCAGGAGTATCCACGAACGTAATTTTGATTGCACCAGATTTGGATTTGGCTAGATCAGCTTTGAGTAATTCTTTGTTCTTAGGTGTATATTCAATCCCATAACTACTAATATGTTGAGTGATTGCACCTGCCTCGCCACTAACAACATTGGCTGAACGAATAGTATCAAGTAGTGTAGTTTTGCCGTGATCTACATGTCCCATAACTGTAACAACGGGTGGACGACGAATATATTCTTTGTTCTCGGTGTCGTATTCAATAGTTCTAATCAAAGACAAATCATCGGGTTCATCGCCGTTGGAATTAACATCACCATTCTCTGGCAAAACTTCAATTCGCATTTCGGAGGCTAGCAGTGAAGCTGTGTCGTAGTCAATTCTTTCGTTCAAAGTTGCCATAATTCCTGACATCAAAAGCATCTTAATTACTTCACCAGCGGACTTACCAATGTTTTCAGCAAATTCTGAAACCGTCATCGAAGCTGGAAGATATATTTTGTCGTCGTTTTTGAGTTTGGTTAACTTGTCAGGCTTGAGGATTTTGGTAATAGCAAGTGCCGAATTATATGGAATTCTAGTGTTACGACCTTTGAATCCATAGATTTTATTTTTTTCTCCAGTGTCGCGAAGATCGTTGATAGAAACGCCCAAAATTTTGGCAAGTGTAGATATGTTCATATTGCTGAAGCCTCTTTTAGATAGGTCTTTTTGTCAAGATTGATTCTGGATTGTGAAAAAAGATTAATAAATCCCTAAATCTGTCATTCTCTACCATTGCTATAATCAAAAAGTAAATCCAATTCACCGTAGTTTTTTTGGATTATAAAAAGTGTTTGACCATTGTGTGTGTGTGTGTAGTAAAATTGACTAGCAAAGATACTTTTTGCTCAACTAAATAACTAAAAATATAAATATATGAAAAGTGAATCAATGGAAGCTGCGAGTTCAGCAAGCTTATTAGAAAATCCTTTACTCAATTATGAAGATCGAGATAAAGTTGTAAATTCTGTAAGTAAGATAAAATCACACTACGATAAACGTAAATCTAAATTAAATGGAGAAAATAAAGATCACTGGAAGAAAGAAATTGCAGATGTGGCTAGTTATTGGGTTATGAAAATTAAATATTCGTTAAAGAAAAATAAAATATCCGTTTCAGATGAACAACTGCAACAATTATTAGCAGAGCAAGGAGTTGAACCAAAATGTATCGAACTATGTTTTACTCAAGAATCAGGCGTAGAACAAAAATTTCAAGGTGAAGTAGAAGAAGCTAGAACTAAAGCACAAGATGCTTTGGCTGAACAAAAACCAACTACAGCAAAAAGTTTCTTAAAAGATACATACGGTTCACTTAGAAGTAATGGACAAGATGCCCACATAGCTAAATACGTTTGAAATTAATAGCTAGAAGTCAAAAATAATTATACCCACCTAACCAAATACATTACTTATTTTTAATCCAAAAAGAAACCCCAGTCAGTCTGCGACTGCCAGCCCCTTAACAAGGGGCAATTTAGTGTAAATTAAATTTGAACTGTAATTTGAACTGTAATTAATGAAATTGATATAATCCTACACTTCATTCACAACATCGAATTTTTTGGAATTATCGACTACTCCGTTGGCACTACCAACGATTGCAATTGCAAATATCTTGCCTACAGCTACTTTTTTGAGTCGCAACTTCTTGGCAACTACCGCAAAAGTCGAGCCAGAACCAACTGCGTCATCTATTATAAGCACATTATGATATTTGGTTGCAGTCATTTCAACAACAATATTTTCGGCGTTAACTATTCTGTCTGGTGCAGTTTTGATAGTTTTTTGTTGGACTGCGACTTGATTAACTAATTTTTTGAGCTTGATGACAGCAATATCCAAATTCAAATTATTGGCTAACTCGTTCATGAATTGCACTTGACGGTCAATCGTCGGTGGAACAAAAGCTACAGCATCAATCTTGTTCTCTCGAATAAAATCCATAATCAAAGGTCTAACCATTGCACAAGCAATTTGAATTAGTTGTTTATTTTGGGATTGTTTGCCGTACAACATTAGATTACCCAGTTTGGTTTTGCCAAATCTCTCAATTGAATAAAAATCACAGTAGTAGACTTCATCCAGATAATTATTGGTAGGGAAACTAGCTTGGAACTTGGTGGTCGCATTGATCAAACCATTATAACCAAAATATTGGTGAAACTTCTTAATCGTAGATAAGTATTCAAACATCATTTTGACACCTTCCTTGAATGTAATATTAGGATTAATCCTATTCGCCCATTGAATAAACCCCTGTACTCCTTGCCAAATATGCCCATCTGGCGAGATATACAAGTAACTTGTGTCGATGAATTGATTAACTTGTTTATATAGAATTGATTCTTGAACTTTGGTTGTGTCTAAGTTTTCAAATTCAATTACAATTTCATCAACTGATCTCAAGAAGACATCAAAGTCAAAATCGTCTGTTTCACCACTTTTTTTGGATTCGCTAAGTAGATATACAATATCGAGACTAGAACCTTTTTTGGTAATTAAGCCTTGTTCGATTAGTTTTTTGAGGTTGTTGTGAATAGTTTGCTGACTGATTCCTGTACCAATAATTATCTCTTTGGGTGAAACTTCATAGTGATCGTGAATAAAATCCAGAATGATTTGGCGATAAGATTGCTTTTTTGGAGTAACTATTTTTGAGTGTTGTGGTTGCATACACAAGATTATAGATTGCTTTGAAGTTAGTGTCAATTACAAGATCAAACTATCTTTGGCAAAATTCTACTGAGCTAATTCTGAGTTAATTAAGATTAAAATAAACCAAATTGTCAGAAAGAAGTTCACAAGCTATAATTAAACCAAAATTGAAATAAATATAAAAAAAATGACCAAATTAATAACTATTTTGATGTGTTTAACTTTGATTGCTGGCAACTTTAACTTTCCTGTTACAGCTCAAAACACTAATATTTCCAACAAAATTGACAAAATCAAACAACCTAAATCGGAATTAAATAGTCTCAAAGAGTATTGTCCCAAAGTAATTACCATAAAGCAAATTAAAAGAGCATATTGGTGCAACCCCAAAGATAAATATGGATCTTTTGATAAAGATATGGCTCAAATATTATCTACCAAAACTGGTAAAGAGGTTATTAATAATATAAATAAAATTCCATCTAAGAGTCCAATAATTTTTTATAGAGGAGAGGATATAGTAAGATGGGAAGATGAAGACTTGCGAGTTCAATTATCTAACATAAAAGAACTTTTCGTTGTAGAGTCAATGTGTAATTTGATGTCAACATCTTCAATTATTCTACTTCATGAGCTTGTTCATGTTCAACAATTCTTAAGCATATCAGGAGTCGATTCAGAGAGATTATCAAAGATAGATTTGGGTCAGTATTCTAATCCTTACGAAAATATTGCTATCAAATATGAAAATCAATTCAGAAAAGAAATAAATATACCCCGAAGACTTTTTCACGATGGTAATAGTGTCACCAAAAATTGTACACAAAAAGATATTGCAAAACTAGAAACAAGAAACAAGACCAAATATAAAGTAGCCGATCTATTGGCAAAAGATACAGACAAAATCACACTTAATAACCATTCAGTCAATTATTCTACCAAAACTCTGTCTGCCAAAAAACGTCCTAAAAAAACTACTAACACTAAAACTACAATACCAACTACCAAAAAATCAAACTCAGAGACTAAAAACAAAAAAGATTAGATTAGAACATGTTAGACTACCATATTTTTTTAGGTCGAGATATATTAAAATAAACCAAATTGTCAGAAAGTAGTTCGCAAGCTATAATTAGACTAAATTGAAATACAAATAAAATGTCCGAGAGTAATTTTTTTAAACAAACATTAATAGACGAGGGTTTGGATCCAAATGAGCAAGAAGTGATTGGTACTTACTCAGTAGAAGGAAGAGAGAGAGATACTAGCTCTCAAAATGTATTGCAAAGTTCTTTGATTGGTATAAGAAATAAAAAATGGACACTAGAAGATGAGAAAAAAGCTAAAGACAAGGCTGAAAGCTCTGGTGTAGAATACAAGCCTATCTATAAAGTAGGAGATGGGTATTTTCGATCAACACTTCAAAGCTCTAGTAATCAAGAATTAGCTCAAACATTCGACAATCCAACATTTTCGCAAGATCTTTTTTATCACGATTTGATGGATCATGGGCATATTATGCCAAAGCTTGTAGCATCAGGATTCGAACCTATTTTGTCAGCAAGTGCAGAAGAGGAAAGGATAACAGACCCATCTTTAACAGGTAGAGAAAATGGTATTAAAGACTACAGAGATGGTTTGAATAGAAGTATTAAAAGAACTAAATCATCAATAAGATTGAATTCTGAAACAGAGGATGAATATTTGAGAGGTGAACTTGAAAAAGATTATCAAAAACTTCAACAATTAAGAGATAAAAAAAGAATGAGCATATATTCAGAAAGAGAGGAGAGACAAAATCCACAAATAAAAAATTTCTTAGGTTTGGTTGGTAACGCTATTCAAAATAAAGGTCTCAATCTAACTGTTGAAAATATAATAACTCAACCAATAAAAGATAAAAGAGTTATAGATGCAGCTAGAAGATTGTCGTCGTAAGATTTGCTTTAAGTAATTTTATTTAATTAATAAAAAAATCTACACTTTCCTAGGTCGACCACGTTTTTTGACTTCCTTAAGGGGGGTGTTTTTTTCTAAGCCAAAGTCGGAATCGGTTTTGAATACTCTGGAGTGAAGGTCACGAATCTGAGAATCGGTAATATGTGTATAAATCTGAGTTGTGGCAATATTGGAGTGTC
>JAYUKQ010000077.1:0-3668 GCA_043764315.1 bacterium
TGGATTTTTAAAATTTTTGGACTGGTTGTTTTAATGGTTGTAGTCTATTGGTTCGATTGGATTCCAATGTATAATGATTTTATTAATACAACTTTTCCAGAAATTGCTAGTAGCATAACTAACCTCAAAAACCTGTTGGGTTTTGCACAAAGAATTCCAGTAAACAAAATTCCAGTTGATAAGATTCAACAAGCTACTGATTTTTTGACCAAATAGATTATTAATCACCAATTTTTGGGTTATTTTTTTGTTTTACACTTCTTACACCAAATACAATATTCCTTTTCAAATCTCAAAAAACCCCAGTCACTTCGTGCCAACCCTTTAACAAGGGGCATTTTGGTGCAAATTAGTTTTGAACTGTAATTAGTAAAATGGGTACATTTTTTGACAATGTTATTACTAATTTGGCATTCTTAATCGGTATGAATTATTTTTTGGCAAAGACAGAACCAAGTTCTTTTTCAATTCAAGATTTGGCTATAGACAAAGTCACTAATTGGGATGGAGTTCACAGTCACCAAGCATTGGCAGTTATCAAATCTTGGCAAATAGATGATTTGGTTCTGATTTATCATTCAGTCAAAGAAGCTAGAATTGTTGGATTAGGAAGAGTTATCAGTGCACCAGAAAAAGATTTGGATGATCTTAGAGGTTTTAGTTGGTACGCCAAAATTGAATTTGTCAGAGAGTTTCCAGAAGAGTCTAAGATTGGACTCAAAGAGATTAAAAAATGTGGTTTGTTTGCTGATTTTGCTTTAGTTAAACAAAGTCGGTTATCAACAATGGCTTGTCCGAAGGATTTTATTACTTGGTTAGAAGCTAAAGGTTTGGATTTGAGTGAAGAATAAAAATAAAAATCGAAGTGACGAATATACCAATTCCACTAATGATTGTACAAAACTAATTTACACCAAATTGCCCCTTGATGAGATGCTGGCAGTCGAAAGACAGATTGGGATTATTTGAGTTTTTTGGGAGTTTCTTTCGGAATTAGGAATGCACGAGTATTGTGTTTAGTGAAAAGAGTATATATAACGACAAATTTGTTACGTAGTTACAGGTATAATATTTTTGGAATTTAATCAGTTACTAGACAATACCAACTAATCTATTCACAAAACATATATGCCAAACTTTCTCTCTGGACTTATAAGTAACCGTATTACAATACTTATATTTTCAGTATTATCACCCTTTCTAATCATAAATCAATACTATTTTCCTTTTTTTGGACTTGCAGTGTTTGGAATAATATACGTTAGTGTTATTCTAATTGCCAAATCGAAAATTAGTTTTACTGATTGGCTTTTTGCAGCCATTTCAATTTTGATGGCACTGAATTTTGCTTTTAAGACTTCTTGGTTAGTCTTATTTCTTTCTTTTTGTTTGTATTGTTATTCCACGTCTTGGTTAGTTTACAAACCTTCCCAAAATCTATTTTTAAGACTCGTTTATATCTTATTTCCTTTCGCTGAAGCTACGCTAAATGTCTGGACGACCAAAGATTCCTTACCAAAATTAGTTGATCTAAAGCAAAAATCGACTACACAAATTTCATTTTTTACTACTCAATTACCCAAATATCTTATTAATCTTGGTATTACTTTAGTTGTTTTGTTGATAATTATTCCACTACTTAGCTATAGTAATCCATATTTTGGTAGTTTTTTTACAGAATTGTTCAATAATATTTATAGATTTTTGAGTGATATTCTTAGTTTCGCTACAATTTTTAGAATTTTATTGGCAGTTTATTTGTATAATTTTTTGCCAAGGCTGATTTGTTTTTGTCAGAAGTTAGAACAAGATATTGATGAACCTCAAGAATTTGATTTGACTTTTCCAAAAATCGCTGTCGCATTAACTCTTTTAGTTTTTTTAATTGCCCAAGTTCAAACTTACTTTAATCCAAATCTGCTTCAAAACACCGCTGGTAAAATGGCTAATGAAATATTTTTTCATCTTTCTGTAGTTTGTATAATTGTTTTTTTTCTAATTCTAATCAATCTCAAAAATAAAACTTTAACCAAAATTGCATCTTATACTTTGCTTTTGCAAACTTGTTTTTTGTCTGTAATTGCATTTAACAGTGACTGGACTTACGTCTTTAATTGGGGATTAACTCACAAGCGACTTTATGGATTTGCATTAGTTGCTTTAGTAATTACTTTCATTTTGACACTACTTAACGGTCTAATACGACAGTCTCATCAATTGTCTCACAATATTGCTTTAGCTTTTTGTTTGATTTTTGGTGTGACTAATTTGATTAATTTTGACTATTTTATCTATCGAACTCCGCCACGCGAAACTACTGGAGTAGAACTGGACTATGTTTCAGCCATGAGTTTGGATTCTTATAGTTTGGCAAAAGAATACCCCAAACAGTTGACTAAATACCAAGAATTACAAACTCAATCAAGTTATGACTATAGTTGCAGTGATATCAATTGGTTTGATAGGAATTATTCACAGATCAGTTATCTACAAAAAAAATATAAAGAAACTCAATTTTTGTCTTTTAATTATAATGAATATGCCAATTGGTTACTAATCAAAGATTTAAAAATTATGAATAAAAGTGAATTCAAATATTACAAAAGTGATTACAAGGCTGATTATTTTGACAATAAGACCAATAATAAAGGTTGTTATGTTAGATCGAAAGATATTATTTAGAATAACCCAAACTTTGACCAAACTTTTACTCAAGAATAATTTTTGTAAAAAAAGTACTGTAATATTAATCTAACAAAAAAACATAGAATTGATTGGTTAAAAGTAAGATTTGCTCAAAAACCGATTCTAACTCATACTTACTTTTAAATATGTCAATTGTAGAAGGTTCAAACCAAGAACAAAATCTGAACACCTCAAATGAAGGTTCAAAGTCTTTATCCGAGCAACTTTCATCACTTTCATCAATCAAGAATAGAGAAGGTTTGATTAGCGAGCAAATTACAGCCGAAAAACAACCTGATGTTGAAATGGCAATTTTAATCGGTAATGGCGAAAAAAAAGCAGTTACTCCCGGTCAAGCTGTCCAAGTCAAAATGGCAAAATCCCAACTCAACCAAGCTAGGCATGAACCTAATAAAATTAAGTCTATGGTGGCAGCTAGCTTGACAGGTCAAATGACATCAACACAGAATCTGAAGATTGCCAAGAACAAACGAGTTTTGCAAGGTTTGGCTAACATTAATCAAGATCCTACAAAACATCCACACTTATTCTCAAATGTTTCAACACAATCAGATAATAATAATCCCTTACTCAAGTCTTTAACTACAGTTATATCAGGGCAAATTACGTCGACAGATCCGCAGAACACAGCCTACATAATGTACGATGCACGGCACAAATTCATGAAGTATATGTTGACTGTAATGGCTCAAAAAGATCGATATATGGCTTCTCGATTATTTGCTGCTTACCACTTTAATGATCATGGAGTTTTTGATCAATTTGTGGGTCTAGAAAGTGAAATGCTTCTTGCATATGATAGATTCCTCAAAGTCGTAAATGAGCCAAAAGTTTAGGTTTTGAATACACACTTAGGAAAAACGCCCAAATTGCTGGGTTTTATTTTTTGGTTAATTACATTTTCAAATACAATACTTGTGCATTCCCAATCCCGAAAGAAACCCCCAAAAAAACTCAAAAAA
>JAYUKQ010000078.1:0-12519 GCA_043764315.1 bacterium
TATGATACTCACAGGAAAACAAATTCAAAAAGAAGTAGAGGAAAACAGAATTGTTTTATCACCGTTTAATTCAAATCAAGTTACAACTAATTCATATGACTTAAGATTAGGTAAATATTTGATCAAATACGAGGAAGATATTCTTGATCCTAAAAAAGAAAATAAACACCAAATGATTGAGATTCCAGACTCTGGTCTATTGTTAAATAAAGGTGATTTTGTTTTGGCCTCTACCTCTGAAACTATTGGAAGTAATTACTACGTTCCACTTATTCATGCCAAATCTGGAATAGCTAGAATGGGACTTTTTGTCCATATTACTGCAGATTTAATCGACATTGGATCTATTGGAGCTTCAACATTGCAATTGTATGCAACTTTGCCAATTGTAATCTATCCCTATATGTTAGTTGCTCAAGTGTCGTTTTGGCAAACGCTTGGCGAAATAGAATTATACAAAGGAAAATATGGTAAAAGCCAAAAGCCACAAGTATCTCAAATCCACAAAGATTTTGTAAATTAATTATTAACAAATGGAAAATGTAGGACTGTTTTATCTAGGTGATCCAAGTAGCCTAAGTCAAGAAAGAGTGCAATTAGGTATTGATTTTTTGCGTAGACATGATCTTGAAATTTTTAATCAAGACATTATAACTTCTGAACTTTCAGCTCAACAAAAAGCCGAAAATTTCAATAATCTGTATCGTAATCCCAGGGTAGATATTATGATGTCGTTTTGGGGTGGAAGAGACACTAACGCTAGCTTGAATTATATTGATTATGATTATATAAAAAACAATCCAAAACCAATAGTTGGATATTCTGATACTTCAGCAATATTGCTTGCAGTAAATAAACTAACAGCTTTGAACACTTTTTACGGTCCGTCTTTTGTTTCTTTTACCAAGGGTTTTGGAGAGGATTTTTGTGTAAAAAGTCTTCTGGCAACTTTGAGAAGAGAAACCTTATTTTGGAAGCCAGACAAAATCAACCTCGATGCTAAATGCTATCTAAATAATAGATTGGAAATAGAATCCAATAGATGTATGAAAGTGTTCAAACATGGACAAGTTCAAGGTGTTGGAGTTGTTAGCTGTATAAGTACTCTGTCTGCGTTGATTGGTACCAGTTATTTTCCTGATTTTGAAAATAAAATTTTGTTTTTGGAGCAGTCGGATACCTCACGATTCAGTGGTCTAAAACGATATATGGCACAATTTGATCAAACTGGTTGTTTTGACAATATATCAGGTTTGGTTTTTTCCAAATTTGCGAGTAATGGTGGAATAACAGAACATAATTTGCTAGATATGTTGGATTTGTATTTTGGACATAGAGAGATTCCAATTATTTATAATCTAGACTTTGGACACACTGATCCAATTAGTACATTGACAATAGGCAGGCAATACAGACTTGATACTAATAATCTAACTTTAGAATATGTTTAGGGAAACCATATCTTTGATAAGTAAGACAGATGAATTTTTTGAAAAATCAGGTTTTGGAAGAGTTAGTATACCAGATTCAAAATGTATATTTTCGTCTTATGTCAACACAAGCGGTAAAAAAATTAGACATGACTCAAGTGTTGATTTTGTAGGTTCTAACACCAACATGCCAACAATCAAAGATCGCATATTAAATAATACAATTCCACCAACTGGACTTTACACGAACTCACCTAAACTTAGAACTTGGAACACCAACTCATGGCAAAATCCAGAATCCAGAATCGGATACAGTAGTGCTTTTAATTCTTTTGGATTAACTTTTGGGCGGGAATCAACCATTGCGGATATTCATGATTTGATCATAATTTACTTGTCAAATATTTTTGGTATCAATAAGGATGAGATTGTTATAACTGGAGATAATGAGGATTTGCTCACACAGTTCCAAAATAAAGGTTCTAAAACCTTATCAATAAAAAATAGTAACAGATTTAATTGGAAATTTGGAGTCAAAAATCCAGATAATTCAGAAAGATTAACTGGTGTAGGTGTTGCTTTTGAGATCCAAAAAAAAGGTGAATTAAGTGGTGATATGGGAACTCTTGAATTAATATATGACAATGGAACATTAGCCGCTATAGAATTTGGAATGGGTTTTGAGACTAGTTTATCACGCTTAAAAAGTGATCATCCCATAATTCACACTCAAGCCTGGGATATAATTAATAACCAAATACAGCCTGAACAAACTCAAACCAATTTGAAAACTGCAGATGCTTTTGGTGTAGCTATAGCAGTGTTAAGATCCTACAGTTATTTGCAAAATCCAAAAGTAAATAGCCATAAAAAAGGAAAAGAGATTCTAACTGCAACTTCGAATACTCTTAAACAAAATTATAATACTTTTGGATTAGTGAATATATCAGATTTTCTTGGGCAGTTTAGAAAAGAAATTCCTGATCATATTTTGAAAGCATACTTGGATCGTTTCTAGCTAATCTTTAAATTTAAAATCATCTGATCTGTCCAAAAAATCTTGTCTTGAATTAAACAAAAGTATCTCACGACTATTTGCCATATTTGTGAGTTCATTATCATTAAGCTGCCACTGCCGCAAAGTTGATTCAAAATCTTTAAGTTGTGTGTGCAAATTTTCTCTATCTAGTAACCTAGTTTGTTTCAATTTACTTTGAATTTGGCTTATTTGAGTGTTCAAAAATTCGATTAAATCAGTATTTAGAATTCCTATTTTGATTAAGTTGGAATTACCAGTGTCAGGTTTTAAATTGTGAGATTGGTTGTCAACAAAAAAACTTTTAGCAGGTGTATTTTGTGTAGCCAAATATTCAATTGCATTGTTTACCTTGGAAACATTTTTTGGATAAACTAGAGATTCCCACAATTCTTCGTTTTTGGTTTTTTGATTAATATCATTTGCAACTATAAGTTTTTGATCTGAAATTAGGATAACAGCAACTGATTCATTCTGAATTGTTTCATCAAAGTAATTTTGAGTTACTATAGTTATTTGTCGCCCTGAAGATATTTTGGACAATCTATCATCCTGATCGGAACTAAAAAAGCCAGTTGTGCAAACCAGTAATTCATTTTGTATGGCACGGTTGGCTATCTGTAGAATATTAGTACCTAAGTTATGTTGTCTAATTAGATTTAATACCCTCAATCCACTTTGCCCAAAGGGTTTGATAATATTTTTTTCACCATTTTCATTCACTAAAACACTGCCAAGTTCAGCAAGAACCGTCACATCTTCCAAACCTTCTTTTTTTACTCTATGAGCTGATCCAGAAGTTAGTGGGATTGGTATCAACTGACTCTCTTTGATAGTTGTCAAAAATTCTTTACCAGTTGGAATTTCACAGTAATCTTGGAATGGTTCAGGTGAGATGACGCCATTTATGTCCAAAAATATGATTTCATTTTTTTCTTGCATTTTGTAATCAAGTTTTATTTTTCTTTGAAATTTACATATTTGAATAGTAGGACATTTTTCGTTTTACTCAAGTAAAAAACCCCAGAATCTTCGAGTTTGACCTTGAAAGGGTATTTGTCACAGAAAGTTATCTACTAAAAAAAAGTTTATTAACCCTAATACGAGCTGCACGTTACTAATCACCGAAGACAATTTTGGCATCGAGGGTTCTAAGACCCATTCCTTTTTTCATAACTAATATAGGATTAAGATCAACTTCTTCCACTTCAGGAAAATCTTGCAAAAAGTCTGACATGTTTTGAATAGTTTGTTTAAGTGCGTTTATATCAAGTGGATCTTGACCTCTAGCACCTTCTAGAATATGTCTAGAGTGAAGTTTGTTAAGCATTCTATCTATTTCTTGAGAGCCTAGTGGAGGAAAACCAAAAACTACATCTTTGAATATTTCTACATAAATTCCACCTAGTCCAACCATAATTGCTGTTCCAAGGTTAGGATCTTTTTTGGCACCAAGTATGAATTCACAACCATCGTCTAAGTTGATCATTTCAGCGAATAATATACCATCAAGTTTGGCGTGTGGCATGTTCTTAGTGACAACACTGATCATTTGGTCGAATTTGTCCCCAGCTTCAATCGGGCTAACTCCTAACATAACACCACCAACGTCAGATTTATGCATAATGTCTTGAGAAATTATTTTCATAACTAGCTGACCTTTGAGTTCGCCATTGATCAAAGCTTCAGCTTCTTGGCGAGTAGTGCAAAGTTGACTTTTGGCTGATTCAATTCCATATTTGGTCATTATTTCTTTAGCTCTGGATTCAGGAATATATTTTTCACCTTTGAGTCTAAATTCTTCAAAAATACTTTTGGTACCTTCTTTGTCGTGAATAGACTCGGCAAGAATTGAACTTTGTTCTACAGGTTTGTTTTGGGTCCATTGTGCAACTTTGGCTAGGGCAATACCAGCTTGATCAGGAAAATTACAACAGGCGATATTACCTTGAGTCAAAATATCAATTCCCGCTTGAACTTTTTCGTATCCAATGAAACTAGCCACAATTGGTTTGTTAATTTTGTCTTTGATAGCGATTATAGCTTTGGCTGTTTCAACAATATTAGTTGTGGTTTGTGGTGTTAAAATAACTAACAGTGAATCTATTTCTGGGCGAGAAGCCAAAATTTCCAATGCTTTTTGGTAACGATCTTCTTTGGCATCTCCGATTAGATCAATTGGATTATTAAAATTAGCAAAAGCTGGCAAATACTTGCGGAGTTCAGTTTCAGTTTCGGTCGATATTACTGCTAATTCCAAGCCATTGTCCACAAGTGCGTCAGTAGTTAGAACTCCAGGCCCTCCAGCGTTGGTTATGATCACACAGTTTTTGATGTCTTTAACTTCATTTTTAGAAAAAATAATTGCTAGATCAAACATTTCTTGCATGGTTTCAGCACGGATAATATTAGCTTGCCTAAATAAGGTATCAAATAAAATGTCACCACTAGCCAATGCTCCAGTATGAGAAGAAGAGGCAGATGCTCCAGCTTCAGTTCGTCCAGATTTGAGAACTATTACAGGTTTTTGCACTTTGCTCATAATGTTGATTAATTCTGGTGCATTTTCAAGCATTTCGGCGTATATCATAATAACTTTGGTGTCTGTATCTTGATCCAAATATTGAATTAGTTCAGGTTCTTTGCAAAGTGTTTTGTTACCTAAAGAGATGAATTTGGAAAAGCCCAAACCTCTACTTTTAGCTAAGTCAATTACAGTTGTACAAATTGCTCCAGATTGTGACAAAAAGGCAATATTACCAGCTGGTGGAATAGAAACCGCAAAACTAGCATTCATATTAATTGATGGATTTATAACACCGAGACAGTTAGGTCCAATTAAAGTTATATTATTTTGTTCGCAGACTTGAGCCACTTGATTTTCCAAAATCTCTCCTTCTAAGCCTATTTCACGGAATCCTGCTGAAATAATAACCGCACCTTTGGTTCCCTTATCAGCTACTTGCTGCATAACAACTGGGACAATTTTGGCTGGGACAACAATAATTGCTAGTTCTGGAATCTCTGGTGTGTCTAAGATAGAAGAATAGGTTTTGATTTCAAGAATGGAATCAGCTTTGGGGTTGATTGGAAAAATTTTGCCTTGATAACCTTCGTTAATTAAATTCTTGAGAATGTCGTTACCAACAGTTCCAGCTTGAGTTGAAGCTCCTATGATAGCGATTGATTTTGGATTGAATATATTATTAAGCATATAATTATTTTGTTACAAGTTTTTGTGATTTGTTTTGGTTTTGGAATAAAGTTTGTTATGCATTAGTCACACAGTAAACAAGCTTGAAGAGGGAACTGCTGATTGTCAAGACATTGCAATTTTTATAGCGTTTTGTGATCGAATTAAATTTTTGATTACAATTCGTATTGGTATACCTAGTTACAAACTTTTGAATCTTAAATTAGAACACATTACTGACATTTCTTTTGATTTTTTTTATAACCCTCAAATTAGACACTGACTCTGATGGTTACAAAGTGTACAAAGAGTTAAAAATATTAGATGATTCCAGCGCGCTTATTTTGCCAAAGCCAGATACTAGTATTGATATAATTCGTATTAGATAAACTTACACTTGACCATAATTGACATTTAGTTACTTGTGAACTTGCCTTGTGTTACATGTATATCACACTCAAAATGATTCAAACCTTGGATGGAAGTATTGCTCGTAACAACGAAGATAAGCTCGATTGGGGTTCTAAGCTAGATAAGCAAGGATTCAAAAAAGTTAGACTTCAAAACGAGATTATGATTCTTGGTGCGACTACTTTTGAGGTAACTCCAAAAGGTTTTTTGAAAGATCAAAAATTAATTATTGTCACTAGTAGAGTTGATTCGTTTAAGTCTAAGTATCCTGACTGGGAATCCAAAAATTGGTTTTTTATGGAGCCAAAAACTCAAGGAATTATTGATTTCATTGAATCCAAAGGAATTACAAAAGTGTTATTAGCTGGTGGCGGTAGAACTAATAATTTGTTTCTCGCGGCTAACTTGGTGGATGAAATTCAACTGACACTTTCACCTTATATCTTCAATTCAGGAATTACCACTTTTGGTTCAATTAACCTTGGTAAAATAGATTTGGAATTAGTCAGAACTGAAACTTTGGGTGAATCCGAACTATTGTTAGTGTATAAAGTTAAAAAAGTGTTATGAAACCCGAATATCGAAATTGCCAAAAACCACTCAAAAACCACTCAAAAACCACTCAAAAATAATGTAAGCTTGGGTGTCTAATTAGACTATATTGCCTTGAGTCAAGAAAACTGATATAATATCAAGTATATTGATCTGCAATACAAAAATAAAAAATCAGCTAAGATATAAAACAAACAATTCAGAAGGTGGTGAAGGTGTAGAAAATAAAATACAAATTGATTTTATACCTTTTGATGTCAAGCTTAGTTTTGTTGGAATGGATGTAGATTCCATCGCCACTATTTATCCATCTGTCAAAAAAACAGAAATTGTACAAGGTGAAGAGAAGGTAGTTGGTTACGATTATCAAGAATTAGTTAATGCTCTTAATCGGATTATTTCAAATAATACTAACGTTAAAGAGATAATTAATTACTATGAATTGTTGCAAGAATTAGAAACCAGAGGTGTATCAACTAGCAAGATGACAACGTCAGTCGATGGTCAAAGCAGCAGCAGAGTTAGGATATCTCCAACAGAAGCTAAAAAAGCGTTTGAAAAATACCAAACACCCAATCAAGAAGTTACTCCAACTATTGATAACCTCAAATTTGACCTCAAGAATATTAGACAAAGTGTTAAGGTTTTGGGTAACAAATACTTCCAAAAAGCAAAAGCTAAGCTCCAAAAAAAAGACTTAGCTGAATCAACAGTTAACAAACAAAAAGATCCACCAATTAATCAACGTTTTGGTGAGATGTTTGGTAGGTCAGCCTCTCAAGTCAAAGAATCAGAAATAAAAGAAGTCAAAGATCCCAATGTTATGGAGTGGACAGCTCCTGAACCGTTTACTGGCTACGGATTACAAGCTATTGCCAACTTGTACAATTTTGGTACGATTGTTCCCAACGTATTAATCGACAGTTTCAATTCAATTCAATCTATATACAGAAAGTCTTCTAACGAATCAAAAAAAATATCTACTCTAAAAAAATTAAGAATTGTTACCAACAATTACCACACTAAAGAGCAAACACCAGATAATCTTTTGAGACGAATGGAAAACGCTAAGACTGCAATGACTAAGTTAGCTATACTTCTGGCTAATACTTCTCTTAAAGCAAATATTATAGCTACAATGATAGTTCCAAACTTAATTATTCCAATTCATAATGTCGCATCAAAATATCATCAAGTAGTTGAGACAATAAGCCCATTAACTTCACAAAAATTGTCTCCAGATGTAAGGAATAATATTGTTGGTATTTTTGATAGTAGAGTTAATAGTATTGCAGACAAGGCAATTAAGCGTGAACTTCTTAGAATCAACGACAATATAACCGAGATACGTCAACAATTATTAACTTTGGATGGTTCTGCTATGGTAATATCTAATCTTACCTCTGGCGCAATTACAAAGGTAGTCGATCCCACCATTGCTATTAGAGCTATGAATAGAGGTTTTGTACCTCAAGCCCAATTAGATCGAGACAACTCAACAATTCAGATGTATGTGGATCGTCCACTAACACCAAGAGAAAAAACAGAACTAGACTATCAAGCCCAAACAGACCAAGTGAATAAGCAGAGAATTGCAGAAGGTAAAAAGCCAGTTGTATCAGCCAAACTTGATCGACGATTACGTAGTCAGCTAGAAGGTCGAACAGATGCTGAAAGCATACAAAAGAAACTTGAATACACCAACATGTTACTAGAATTTGCTAAGCAAAATGGAATAGAGGTCAAGATTGACACTACTTTGCAACCTGTAACTGGTATAAGTGAGAAAGATATAATGGATCGAATTGATGTGTGTATACTTGGTACGATTAACGATAAACAACGTATAGCTTTATATACTTTTATCTTTTCTCAAACCAAGGCGAGTTATATAGATCAAGAAGGTAATTTTGAAATTTTTATGAACAATCAAAAATCTCCACCAAAAAATCAACTTTAATTAAGTAATTATTATTTGAAAGGCAAAAATCTAACAATTTATAGCAGATTAGATGTTTTTTGTTATATTGTAATATTAATTTTACTGTTTGTAACTAAATAAACAATTGTTATTGACGTTGTGGTACAGCAACTTTTAAAACCAAAAACTTTACAATGTTATTCTTAACCTCTTTGTTACTCCAATCTCAATATTCTAGAACAGAAGCTGCAACTTTAGATCAGTCACAGGAGCAATCAAATAATAGTTTGGATATGATTCCAACTGGTGATCAGCTAGCTGCAGAGTTGCAAGTGGCGATTCGAGCTTTGCAGAATAAACACAATCAATTGGTCAAACCTGGTGAAGCTTGCACTAATGACACCACTGGTTTGCATATTAATTATGGTGGAAAAAGTGAAACTGAAACTCAAATGTTTGAGTAATGAATTTAGTCAAAAAATATTTTGGTCAGCTACAATTAGCTGGCTTTTTTGCTGATAGCAGATTAAAGTATCTTAGAGTCAATAATATTGTTTCAGGTCTACATTCTGGTCAGTTATTTATTTCTGGTATTAACAATGAAATATTCCACCCAGCAGTTGAAAAAATTTCCAATAGTTTGTATCCCAATCTGGACTCTGATTGTAAGCTATTTATAGATTTGTTACATAGTTTTAGCCATTTGGATTGCTCTCATCAAGAGTCTTTTGGTGATATTACTTATTATTGTGAAGCTCATTCTTTGGTCGATGTAATCTTGACTTTGAATAAGATTGAACTTGAGTTAAAACCTTTAGCTGTGGAAATCAGTCAAATGTTAGTGAAGAATAATGCCTTACAAGTGAACAAAAATTACTCGACTAACCAAATTAAATGTCAAAATAATTTTTTATTTTCTTGTATCGTTTTGGATTATTTGGATGACTTGTATTCCATGAATTTACTTAAAATGTATACTAAGTATGTAGATGTTGGAATTTATGACTTTGAGAATATTCAATTTTTGCCATTTGTTTCGGTCTTTAAGATTAACTTAAACTCTAAAGTTTTGAATTACAAAGATGACTATTCCAAGGAAGAAAAAATTATTGCTAATGAAGTGTTGAATAAATGTGTAACTAAGCCTGAATTGGTTTTATTATTGGATATTGTGAAATATTATCAATATACTAACGATCATAAGCAAGACAAAATTATCAATCACGAAAAGCTATTACTAATTCGAGTTTTGTTAGAACGATTACTCAAACAGTATTTGGCTTTATAATTTGTTCCCTCACTTAAAATCTACCCTTGAATGACTTTGCTCAAACGGTTAACTATGGCTTTTGATAGACTGTTTTGGTTTGATTTGAGGTATTCCCAGCTAGATTCTAAAAAGTAAACATTCTTCAATTCTAACTTGTCCAAATTATATAAGTTAAGGAATAGATTGTGAGCTACAACTTGCAAGTTTTGCTTGCTACCAAGGTTAATTTTGACTTTGTTTTGGCAGTTATCCAAATCTTCGGCTAATCCAATTAAAGGTAAATTAATATCGTTATTTTTTAGAAGTTTAACGTTAGTTGTAGGACTATAATGTTTGTATTTGGCTCCAGGAATTGTAGTTGGGCTTGTGGCATCTTCAACAATTATAACGTGACCAAAATCTTTGGCCAAAGCTTGTTCTAATTCTATTTTGCCAATAGTTCCAGGTCGTAAAATTGATATTTGATTTTGGTTCATGCAATTAATAATTGTTGATTCCAACCCAATATCACATTTTCCACCATCGACTATTCCAGCAATTCTAACCCCCAAATCTTGCTCAATCATCTCTGCAAATACTCCGCTAACTTTGGTACTGCTGTTAGCTGAAGGTCCAAAAAGTGGCTCACCAACCTTCTTTAGAATCTCTAGTGTAGTGTGACTGTTAGGAATGCGACAACATATTTTGTCTAGCCCAGCTCGACTTGGAATTGTATTGGATTGAGGATTCAAGTGCAACTCAAAAGTAATTGGTCCAGGGCAAAAAATTTCAACTAAAGTTGGAAGATAGTCAGGAATTTGGTCAGCGTGTTGTAGAATTTGTTTAAAGCAATGAAAGTGACAAATTAAAGGATTATCTCGAGGTCGATTCTTGGCTACAAATACTCTTTCAACAGCTTTTACAGAATTAGCTAAACCAAAAAGTCCATAGACTGTTTCTGTTGGTAAAGCCACGATTTGGTGGTTTTGAATTGCTTCAATAGCCTGATTAATGGTTAGTTTCATACACTAAGTCAAACTTAGAATGGCTTTTTTGACAATGGTTTTTGGTATACCTAGACAACTTAAAACAAAACAAGTTGACTGCAAGAATGCAACCTAACTCGTCAGATATGTCACAAAACAACAACTCAAATAACAAAAAAATCTTTGCTATAGTAGCTTTAATTTCATTTTTGAACTCGGTTTCGTTTACTATAATTATTCCAACAATTTACCCTTATGCTTTAAGTTTCGGTCTCAATGATCAGCAAGCTAGTGGACTTCTGGCAATATATGCAATTTCGCAATTTTTGGTAACGCCGATTTTTGGTCGATTATCAGATATACATGGTCGTAAGCCACTTTTGGTTATTTCACTATTTGGTTCAGTGTTATCTAATATATTGGCAGCTATTTCACCTTCTGCTTGGCTTTTGTTTGTGGCAAGATTAGTTGATGGTATAACTGGTGGTAATACGAGCGTAGTTCAAGCTGTTGTTAGCGATATAAGTTCACCACAAGACAGAGCCAAAAACTTTGGAATAATTGGAGCTACTTTTGGAACTGGGTTCATTGTTGGTCCTGCTTTGGCAATTTTTGCCCAAAAATATATTCACATTAACGGTGTTTCTACGCTTGGATCAGCTTTTGCTCTTTCGGCTATAATGGCTTCTTTAGCTACTGTTTTGACTGTCATAATATTACCTGAAACCAATCTAAACAAAAAATCAGCCTCCAATCAAAACTTGTTCAAAGAATTAATTGCCGTATTTAAATTTAAGGAATTGTGGACTTCATTATTCATTCCCAAACTCGGTTTAGTTTTTTGGTTGACACTGCTTAACGGTCTCGCTTTTACAGTTTTTACTTTTGGTTATCAACCTTACTTTATCAAAATTCTTGGTAGAACTTCGGAAGATTTGGCTTGGTTATTCACCCTTATTGGTTTGATTGGTTTGATATCCAATTTTACACTTGGCAAATTAGTCAAAAAATTCGGTACTGTAGAAACCTTAATTGGTGCCTGGATTATTCGTGGTTTGATTTTAATTGCCATGGTTTTGGTACCTAGTTACAATTGGTTTGTATGCTGGGGATTATTCTTTGCTCTGGTCAATCCAATTCCTATGCCACTTGTAAATACATTAGTTAGCAATAATTCTAAACCTGACGAACAAGGTAAAAATGCAGGTTTTAATGCTTCTTATAATAGTTTTTCTAATGCTATTGGCCCATTGTTAAGTGGTTTTGTTATAAGTTTTGGTTTGATATTACCATTTTGGTTAGCTGGAAGTTTAACTCTGCTAGTTGCTTGTTTGTTATTTTTTTGGAGGAAAGAAGTTGTGTAGGGCAACAATTTGGACGTGACTAATTAACATAAGCTATACTCCTTTCACTAAATACAACACTTGTACATTCTTAGCTCCGAACAAAACCTCAAAAAACCTCAAAAAAAACCAATCAACTTCATTGCCAGCCACTTAACAAGGAGCAATTAGGTGTAAATTATTTGGTGTAAATTAGTCTCGAATTGTAATTATTGAAATAAGTATATCTTATCTAACTTTAGCTTTTTGAGTTTTTCTGGACGAGGTCTTGGTATACGTTTTGGTATTATTGACTTTATTGATAGTTGATTTTTTCTTACTTCCACCAAAGATTGCGTTTCGGTTAGCTTTTTCGGCTAAGGTTCGACGCTTACTAGTTTTGCTTTTAATTTTGACAC
>JAYUKQ010000079.1:0-12444 GCA_043764315.1 bacterium
CTGTGGCACAACAAAACAAAGAAGGAAAGATCTAATAATAGAATTCCTAAATTCAAGAGGTAAATCTATCACCTAAAAAGTTTCTTTAGATCAGAATTAGTACTTTCTCCAAATACTGCAGATCCTTCAATACTCTTTATATCGTCTGAGGGAAAACCAATAAAACTTGTTTTAATTCTTAAATTTGGTAAGATAGTTTTCATTTGTTCTATTGTTTTTTGTACATTAGGTTTTTCTAATTCTCCTCTATTGGACACTTGAGACACTGTTTCTGTTTTTACTGTTACAGGTAGAGAATCCATAATAATTTATGCAAAATTAAAGTTTGCCAATCCATTTTACTACACACACACAAATATCAACGGCTATTATTGTTCCGTATTAAGAATGCAAAATTGAGATATTCCTTTTGGGTCAAAGACGAAATTATACAAGGAGTAATCGCTCAAGCTGCCAAAAGCCGAACCAAATATGGTATGATAATTGATGATAACCTTACATTCCCAGCCAAAGCTTATCTTATGGAAGAATTATTTGATGCGTTCGTGTACATGTCCAATATGCAAATTAAAGAATTAGAAGCAAAAAAATAATCCCTAATTTTAGGGGTTTTATTAAAAGTTGCTAATGAGTTTTAATCTGGAGTCCTAATATTTTGTAGACTTTTCTGAAGACGATCTAGGTGTGGTAATACATCTTCTACGTGTATACCTGTGAACAATCTTTTTGTTTCTATTGTGATTGTGCTTAAAAATACATTTGGATTGCAAGTTGCAAGTTTTGAGAATATTGCATTCTTTTGACTTACTGTTGGAACAAATGTTGGTGAATCTGGAAGAGAGTTGTACATATTATCCATCGCTTCTATTTTCAAATCATTAAGCATTTCCAAGATTCCTTGTCTTAATAGTAGTATTTCTCCTTCTCTTCTACTACCTATCGCTTGATTAACTTTATAGGCAAAGCTTTGTATGTTTGGTAATTTAACTTGTTCTGGCATTTTGATTGATCGTATTTTTCAAATAAATTATTGCAAAAAAATTCGTTTTGCTAGCCAATTTTACTACACACACAAATGTCAACGCTAATATTCATAACTAATTACATGTTATACGAAGTCAAGTAATTTTTATTATTTAAGTTAATTTTTAGTTAAAATTTTACATACTAAATTCAAGATTGGGCAGGGGAATAGTAGTCTAAAATGATTTAATTCGGTATTTTTTGTATCATAAAATTCTTAACTTTGTTACTAAATCCTAAATTCGGAGTCAAAAATTTGCTTAGCTAATTCAGATTTGCCAATTAATTTGATTTTGCCACTTTCCAACAACACGACTTTATCTGGTATAATATAATCTAGGATTTTGGGATTGTGCGTGATTATAATTAGCGATTTATCTTGGTTCAAAAACGACTTTATAACTGAACATATTTCGCCAAGAGCTTGCACGTCCAAGCCAGAATCGATTTCATCAAGAACAATTAGCTTAGGATCCAAAAGCAACATTTGAAGAATTTCAGATTTTTTCTTTTCGCCGCCGCTCATTCCTTCGTTCAAGTTCCGCTTCAAAAAAGAATTATCCCATTTAAGTAATTGCATTTTGGCTTTGACTAGTTCCAGAATTTCTCGAGCTCCAAGGTTATTCTTGCCATTTGCTTCACGATTAGCGTTTATAATCTCTTTGAGATAAGTTGTTATATTAACTCCAGCAACTTCGACAGGATTCTGATAAGAAACAAAAATTCCTTGATTCGATCTTTCGTGCATTTCAAGCTGAAACAAATCTTGATTTTGGAATTGGATATTGCCTGAATAAGAATAATTAGGATTACCAATTAGAGCTTGAGCCAAAGTTGACTTGCCAGAGCCATTTTTGCCCATTAGGAATATTA
This sequence comes from bacterium, assembly GCA_043764315.1. Classification (GTDB taxonomy): domain Bacteria; phylum Patescibacteriota; class JACMRA01; order JACMRA01; family JACMRA01; genus JAYTWQ01. The sequence continues at coordinate 1,897 of JAYUKQ010000079.1, forward strand.
TTTCTCCGCTACCAACTTCAAGGTTAATATCAGTAAGAATAATTTGTTCATCGATTGTAACTTCTAGATTGTGAATTGTAAGCATTCCTTAAAGTTAAAACGTAATATGCAAAATGTAAAGATTGGAACAAAAAAATAACTCCTTAATTGGAATCCTTTTTTTTACTTTCTGTTGGTTCTGATTCGTCTTTTAATTTTTTAATGTCATCTCCAAGGTGTTCTCTAAATTTTTGCATATCTCCACCTTCCACCAAAGTTACATTAGTAACTGGTTCTTCACCATCTTTTTCTTTTTTTATGGTTAATACACCTTCTTGAGTTGTAAACTCTAATTCGTAAGACATTGTTTTAAAAAACCATATATATATATATCTGTCAATACACCTTTTAATTTTCTGATAAAAAATTAGCATCTATCGCAAAAGTATTTTTGAGTAATTTCAAATAAATAAAATAACTTTGATATTATTATTTTGACAACAAGGCTTATAATAACTTTAATTTAGTCATGTTAACCCAGCGTGAATTACAAGAAAAGACAGATTTTGGTAATAATATTATTGCGGCAAGTTCTGTCGCTACTTGGCAAAAAGAAAAATTGAACCTTGAGACACAATTATCAGATTCCAATATTTGGTTAAATCCAACTAACGCTAATAACTTGAATCAAAAACTTAGCATCCTAAACAAAAAGATTGCTCAAATAGATCATTTGCGTAATTTGATTGAAGAATTAAACATTGCCTTTGAACTTGAAGAGATTAATGAAGTCCAAAATATAAATAAAAATTTGGACCAAAAACTAGAAGAATTACAAAATCAACAATTCATGAATGGACCATTTGATCAGCAAGGAGTTTTTCTTTCGTTATTCGCTGGAGCTGGTGGATTAGACGCTCAAGATTGGACTACTATGTTGTGCTCAATGTATCAAGCCTTTACTAAGAGTCAAAATTGGTCTTGTAAGCTTATGTCAGTGTCAGTTGGTGAAGAAGGTGGTCTCAAATCGGCTACACTCGAGATCACTGGCGACAACGTGTATGGTTTGCTCAAAGAAGAAGCTGGAGTTCATCGTTTGGTTCGTATCTCACCTTTTAATTCTGGTGGAACAAGAGAAACTAGCTTTGCTATGGTTGAAGTTTTGCCCAATAACTTGAATTCTAAAATTGAAATCAAAGTCGATGAAAAAGATATTAGAATTGATACTTTTATGGCTAGTGGTAAAGGAGGTCAAGGCGTCAATACAACTTATTCTGCAGTTCGCATAGTTCATTTACCAACTAATATTAGTGTACAATGCCAAGATGAAAGATCACAACAAATGAACAAAGATCGAGCTATGCAGGTTTTGAAAAATAAGTTAATTGCAATCGAACTCAAGAATCAAAAAGAATTCGCCCAGGAGATTAAAGGAAACCTAGGTCAAAATGAATGGGGTTCCCAAATTCGTTCTTACACTCTACACCCTTACAAGTTAGTCAAAGATCATCGTTCCAACTACGAAAACTCTGATATTAATGATGTTATTGAACATGGCAACTTGCTACCATTCATTTGGAGTGTCAAAAAAAGCAATAGTTAAAAGTAATAATTCAGTAACCAAAATAAAACTTAAACTTAAACTTAGTTACAGCTAAGTCTTTTTTTGTCCAAAGATTAGTTATTCTAATTGATTGTCTTCTTATCTATTGTGTGCTATAATCAATTCAAATGTTTGTTAATTTGAATCAGAAAGTAGAGCTTATGCATCCCAAAATACTGTGGACCAAATCTTATGCTGTACTATTTTTGATCGCTATTATTGAACTGACCATTACTTTCTTTTGGCAGTCAAATCTTAACTGGCAATTAACTGTTGTGTTTGCGTTATTGTGGTTAGGTGTCTTTATTTTGACTTTAAGGTTGACACTGTTGGTTTGGAACTATAATTATGAGCCAAATGCTATTTTAACTAATACTTTTTGGGATTACAACAATCAGCCAAAAGTTATAATTATAGTTCATGTTGATTCTGAACAAAAAGATTTGTCACCACTGCGAGCCACATTAATCGCCTGCAAAAAACAAAAATATCACAATCTTGATATAATCGTTGCGACCAACAAACCTAATTTTACAATTAATTCTATAATTAAAATTCTACAAGTTGGTTATTTTATTACTAATAATCCTATCACTAAAGCTGATTTTGTTCTCAAGTTGCAACCTGGACAATTACCAGAGCAAAATCTACTACTAGAATCTATTCCATATTTTATTAACAATCCTAAGTTGCAATCAGCTGGTCTTTGCATTCTTCCATACCAAAACGAATCTAGTACTTCTTTGAGCAAAGCATTTAGTAACTTTTATTTGGAGCAAAACTCTTTTTGGAATTTGACTTCAAGTTACAGACTTCCTGAATTTGGAGTGATTAATAGAAATCAAAAAGTTTCTGATAAAATACAATTTTTACCACAGTCAATTATTTGGACTAATACAGACACCAAACAAAATATCAAATATTTATTTAATTGGGTGCAAGTAGATTTGGCTATTTACTTTTTGATATTACTTCAATTAGCTTTGGGTCAAAGTAACTTGGCAACTGGATTCTTTTTTTGCATTTATTTTTTGATTTCTGTGTGTTGGAAAAGAATGTTTAAAATTAGTTTGGTTGTAGAATCTTTGTTTGTGACTTTTCACTTTATTTATAGCTTCATCGCTAATGAACTAACCAAATTAATTGGTAACAAATCATGGTTAACACTGTCAATGTGTGGAATTGTAAATCTTGGATTAAGTATCTATATCTGGCGAATGTTGTGGTTAAACAAAATATTTTTTAGTTGGACAAGTTTTATTCCTAGTTTAGTCTTAGTTCTTATGTTTGGAATTAATTTGTGGTTATTCTATTCATTATGCATTTTTTGGCGTAACCCTAGTCACGAATCTGAACTTAATATACTCAAATCTCGACTCAACAAATGGGAAAAACGCAGAATCAAGAGTTAAAATAATATCAAAACTGTCACTCTAAACTAATTTCAAAATCTAAACCCCAACTGACTTATCACCTTGAGCAAAGTGAAAGATCTCCCAACAGCATTTTTGAACCAAAAAAAACTCTCCAGTTACGGAAAGATTTTGACTATCAAATGGTTTAGTTATTTTTAGCGTTGGCTGCCATTAAATGTTTTCTGGTATTTTCTCTTTGATTTTCTAATTTTTGACAAATTGATTTTGCTACTATTTTTGCTTCTTCAAGAGTCAAACCTAAGTTTTCTTGTATCAATTCATCTATGATTACCTGTTCTTCTAAACTAGGTTTTCGATTTGGATTAGATTCTTTCATAACTAATTTATTTATTTTCAAAAATTTTGCAAAAATTGATTTGCCAGCTAATTTTACTACACACACACAAATGTCAACGGTTTTTTATACTAGACAAACTTACTATAACCTTTTACTTTTAGGACATGAATGAAAATAATAAGTTCCGACTAGCTCTTATAATTAATAGCAGTTTTGCAATTCTTGAATTAATAGCTGGAGTTTGGTCAGGTTCTTTGGCTCTTGTCTCTGACGCTATTCACAATTTTTCTGATTCACTTTCTCTTATTATCGCTTGGATTGCTTCTCTAATATCTACTCAAAAAGCTGAAGGTCAAAACACTTACGGTCTCAAGCGAGCCAAAATTCTCGGTCCAATGATTAACGCTTTAATTATTTTTGGAGTGGCATTCTATATCATACTAGAAGCTTATCAGAAGTTTCTCCATCCCAAACTACCAGAAGGTGGAATTGTAATAGTTGTAGCGGCAATAGGTTTTGTAATTAATTCTTCTATTGCTTTTTTATTTCGTAGTAATCAGCGTGACCTTAACCAAAGAGCTGCTTTTGTAAATATGGCAATAGACGCTTTTGCCTCACTGATGACTATTTTGGCTGGAGTTTTGATTTTTTGGACTAGTAATACTTTGATTGATCCGATTGTTAGCTTGATGATTGGAGTTATACTTATTTATAATGGCTGGGAAATATTACAAGAAGTAACCGAAGTTCTTTTGGAAACTGTGCCGAGAGATATTGACCAAGAACATGTCAAACAAAAAATGCTTGATCACAGCTGCGTCAAAGAAGTTGTGGATCTGCATATTTGGTCACTTAGCAGCGAATACAGAGTTCTAACTGCCGTTATTAACGTTAATCAAAGCTGCCTAACTACTCTTGACGATCTTGTAGAAAATCTCAAATCCGAACTAAGTCAAGAATTCCAACTCGACCATTTGACCATCGAAACCAGAACTCAAGCCCAACCACACTTAGATTAAAAATATAAAACAAATAAACACTTTCAAAACCCGAAAATTACCGTAATCTTGAGTGAAGCGAAAGATCTCCCGACAGCATTTTTGAACCAAAAAATAACTCCCCAATTACGGAGAGTTTTTAGATTGATTGAATAATTACTTGAAACCAGAGCTATTCAGTATCTGGTAGCATGACAATCTTATCAGCAAGATCGTCCTTAGCATTTAACAAATCAGCTTTTTCTGCTCTTAATGATCTAGCTTCACTTGCCATGTTTTGTGAGTTTCCCGTCTCTTTGATTGCACTTGCTGTTTCGACATTTACTTTGATAGCGTCGTTGATAGATTCTAGTGTTTGATTTTTACTCATTTGTAATTATTTTGGTTTGAAAAAGTGCAAAAATTGATTTGCCAGCCAATTCTACTACACACACACACAAATGTCAACGGTTTTTTATAATTCAAATTACATTTTGCTCAAAACCGCTTACAGTTGACAATTATCCTAATATTATACAAACTCTGACACGTCGGCTCCTTTAACCCTATATATATAAGCCTGTCAGTTTTTAAAAACCATTTATGTCCAATTTCTTAACCCAAGAAGGTCTAGAACAATTACGAGATCGAAGTAGCGAGATTAGCAATAACCTTATTCCTGCGATTCAAGTTGATATCAACAACGCTCGTGATCAAGGAGATCTTAAAGAAAATGCTGGATTTCAAACAGCTCTAAAAGTTCGTGATGAGCTCGTTGCAGAGTTATCTCAAATCGAAGAAGTGCTAAACAGCGGTTACCAAATTGTAGATAGCAGTGCCTCTACTAACGATTCAATTCGCCTTGGTAATACTGTAATTTTGGAATTTGTGGCAACCAAAAACAAACAAACTGTTAAGATAGTTGGTACCTCCGAATCTAATGTCTTGGAAGGCAAAATATCTAATCTTTCTCCTCTTGCTGAATCTATTTTAGGTAAAGTTAAAGGTGACAGTTGTGAGTTCAAAGCTCCAAATGGTTTTGTTAAAGTCAAAATTCTAGAAATCCAATAATTACTTATTTTATAGTAAACTAAATATGTCTCAATATATCGTCGAATCTGGAACTCACCAATTCGTAGTCCAAAAAGGTGAATTAATTGTTGTCGATCGTCTTCAAGCTGAAGTTGACTCTACTGTGAATCTTCCAGTCGTTTTCTCTTTTGCTGGTGATGATACCAAAACAATTGCAGCCAAAGTCCTAGAACACAAAAAAGGTAAAAAAATGCGTATCGTAAAATTCCGTAACAAATCTAATTACCACAAAGTTTCTGGTTTTAGACCTTTTCAAACAGTTTTAGAAATCCAATAATATTTCAATTTTTATACTACTGAAATGAACCATTTAAAAAATACCAAAAAACTCAAACGAACTGAAGAGGAGAGATCTCGCCTCAAGAGAGATTTGATTGCCGCTTTGGTCCGTTCTAGCAAAATCAAAACAACTACAGTTAAAGCCAAATGGTTCCGCCCTTTCTTTGAAAGACTGGTTACACTATGCAAAAGAGCTGGAGAAGATGTACAACTTCAATACAAAAGAGTTAGACCTTATCTTAATGAAGATGATTCAAGAATTTTTGTAGAAAAGTTAATGCCAAAATTCATTGGTAGAACTGGAGGTTACACTCGTCAATATCATTATGTTAGTGGTGAATCAGTAGACCGAAAAGAAGCTATCGTAATGATTACTGAATAATTTTATTTTTATATGCAAAATTACGCACAAACCAAAACAACACTTGCAACTAAAAAAGGTTTTAACCGACCATACTTTTTGCTAGATGCTGCAAAAACCCCAATCGGTAGATTAGCGTCAGAAGCTGCCAAAATCCTAATGGGTAAGAACAGAGCTGATTTTTCGCCAGATGTAGACATGGGCGGTATGGTAATTATTATCAACGCTGATCAACAAGTCTTCACAGGTAAAAAAGCTGAAAAGAAAGTTTATTTCAGATACGGTCGCCAACTAGGTTCCCTCAAATCAAGAGGTTACCAAGAAGCTAAGTCACTGGATTTTAGATTTCCTATTCACATTGCAATTAAGAGAATGCTGCCAAAGAATCGTCATCAAGATCTTCGTATCAACAATCGCGTTTTGATTGTGGAGGGAACTAATCACGGAATTACAGCTCCAATTACAACTATCAAATTACACACTGACAATATCTATTCAGAACTAGCCTCTACAGTTAGCATTGCAGCTGCCAAACCATCTACTAAAGTTGAAACCAAATCTGACGATCTAAAAAAGATTGAAGGAATCGGACCAAAGATTGAAGAATTACTCCACGCTGCAGGAATTTTGACTTTTGTTAATCTTGCTGAATCAACAGTAGAAACCTTGAATCAAATTCTTGACGATGGTGGTTCAAAATTCAACTCACACAAAGCAACAACTGCCAGTTGGTCACAACAAGCCGAATTAGCTAGAGATGGCAAATGGGACGAATTAAAAGCTTGGCAAGATGAGCTTAACGGAGGAAAAGAAGTTAAATAATCCTTTATAATTTTATATCATTAAGTTCAAATTAAAAAATATTATATGCCAACTATCAATCAATTAGTCCGCAAAGGTCGCTCCAGAGCCACTGTCAAAACTCAATCTCCTGCTATGGGAATCAATTGGAATAACAACACCAATGAAGTCGGCTCCGCTAACTCACCATTCAAAAGAGGTGTCTGTACCAAAGTATATACCACTACTCCAAAGAAGCCTAACTCCGCCGTTCGTAAGATTGCTAAGGTTAAGTTATCTAACAAAATGGAAGTTTTGGCTTATATCCCTGGTATCGGTCACAACTTACAAGAACACTCTGTAGTATTACTTCGTGGAGGTCGCGTAAAAGATCTTCCTGGTGTGAAATATCACATTATTCGTGGAAAATTAGACTGTGCAGGTGTAAAGAATCGTCGTACAGAAAGATCCAAATACGGTGCTAAAAAACCAAAGTAGCATTGTAACAAATTAGAAAAACAAAATTGTCCTGAATTCATATCAGGTTTTTTTTGTTGTTAAGCTAATATTAGTTGAAAGTACAACTTACACTAAATAAATTTACCAAAAATACGTTACAATATGAATGAAATACTGAAACCTAATGATATTGAACCAATAGTAATAGACTTAGAAGAATTTGAGAAGAAAATTAAATATTATTTAAGCGGAGTATTCGACGATCTTGAAAGTATTATTGACACTAATAATTTATTTCTATTTGGAGGAACTGTAAACAAATTAATTAATACTAATACAAAATTTAATGATTTTGATTTTTTTACGACTCTTACAATAGACGAAATGCGACTAATTTTGAACAGTTTAAACATTGCTAGTAAATCAAAGTTGCGTGGTCAAGTTATTAACTTTACTACAACAAACCGTTTTGATGTTGATATCAGAGGATCTGGCGTAAGAAACAATTTGTCTACATACGCTGATTTTACTGTTAGTTCAATACTAGTTAATAACAATCTGGAATATAGTGATCCTCTACAAGGTTTGCAGGATCTCGCAAGTAGGAGGCTTCGTTACACTAAAGATATAATTACTAATGTTAATACTAATTTTCCCAGCATAGTTAGAAGTGTAAAAATATTGACGGAGCAGAATATGTGGATAGCGAAAGATGAGTGGGAACAAACTATAGAAGCTGCAAAGTTTTTTGATTCTAGTGAGTGTTGTCAATATGAAAAAGAGTCAAATAGTGGTTGGTTGTTAAGAAAATTAAGTTTTTTGAGAAAATTAAATAATTTGCAGAGATTCAGAGCTGTTACATTGTTAGATAGCTTGAAGTCAGAAAGAATAAACGATTTAGTTAAACAAACTATCAAATGATATTTCTTATTTATCAATATATGAAACTATATTTTTACACAAACGACTTTTGTATTTATTATTAGTCAATGTCACTCAAATGTGACTAAAGAGAATAACTATTATAAAAATAAATTTATCAATAATTTGCTTTATACTTGCAGTTATTTTACCAACTTATATATCTTTATTGCTTTCAATATTTGCACTGCTTCAATTATCTCTAATTGGACTTTTTGTAGTTAAGTATTGTAAAAAAGAAAAGAGTACATTTAAAAAAATATTACTTAGTTTGAGTGCGTTAATATTTGCAATTGGTTTTGTATTTATAATTTACAATGTAATTCACTATTACAGGTAATAAAGTAACAAAAAATATAACTCCCGTAAAAAGGAGTTTTTTAAAATATTATTGGTTATTAGTCTATATCTGGTATAACTAATTTTTCTGTTGTTTCTTCTAATAATTCTTCAAATGCATCGAGATCTTCACTTGTCAGTACTTCTCTATCTTGTACTAATTCTACAACTTCTTCAATATTTTCTAAATCTCTGTCTACTTGTTGTGATGATAATGTTTCAGTCATGCTTATATAATTAAACACAAATTATATTATGACAAGTTTGTTATTTGTATCAAATATCTTTCGTGGAAAATTAGACTGTGCATGTGTAAAGAATCGTCGCACAGAAAGATCTAAATATGGTGCTAAAAAACCAAAATAGTAATTTTGATTCAGCACTTACTCACAATTATAACTCCATTCAAAATGAGTTTTTAAAAAGTGACTCTCCACTGCGGAGAGTTTTGGTTAGTTATACACTTTATAATCGCTAATTCTATCTTTCAAATCTTGAAGTCTATTAGTTGCTTTCTCTATGTTGGAATCAAACACTTTTCCAAGACCGTTCTTTGCAAACATTCCAGACAACTTGGATAGCAACATGGAACTTGCATAAATTTGTTGCTCGGTGTCACCTTGAAGTAGATCACTAATATTATCTAGTGTATCAGGTATTTGGTCAGCTTCAGGCAGGTATCCTGATTTCACCTTTTGTAAGTTATAATAAGTGTCAACCACAGTTGAGATGTAGGAATTAGCCCAACCACAACCAGACAGACTTAATAGAACATACGCAACAGTTAATGAATTGTTAATTTTGTCTTCAGGTGACATAGTTTTAATTTTGGTTACAATCTCATGCATTTTTTGCTCTGTAACTGTAGTTTTTCCAGAAAATAAAGATTCTATCTCTTCGCCAGCTATACTTTTTATTGCTTTCATTTTGGATACAAATAATTGTGGATCAACAGATTTGAGGTCTTCCACTGTTTTGATTGATAACTCTTTGAATAAGCCTCCTATGTTAGGCAGTTCACCTGCTTTGCCACCTTGAGATAATGGATAATCCTTCTAACCCTCCTTCTATATTAGCTGTTAACTCACTTATTACCTGATCTGGATTGCTCTGAAACCTTTCTTTTAATTCCGCTAATTTATCGACTACCAAAGAACCATGTGGCGTAATACTAGCAAAACCAGCGACAGCACCTGCTGGCAAAGCTTTGACTGCCAATTCTCTCAACTGATTAACTCTGTCGGCAAAATTCTTAGAGTTAGGTGATTTTTCTGGAATTGGTTGATTCTCAATTATTTCACTAGAGTCAACAGAACTTTGATATTCAGAATTATTGCTTTGCTTGTTTGGCTTTAATTTTGAGGTCAATGAAACTCTAGCCTGGCATATTTTATCATAAAATCTTTTGTATACAGGTTTTGTTTGTTTTTCCAATTTTTGATTATCCACTTCAAAGCGAGAAGTTTCCATTTTTGTTTTATTTTTAAATTTTTGTTTCTGCCTTTTTGAAGATTATAAGCTATAATATAGGTTTTTACAATATAATCAAAAAAATCTCCTGAAGTTATCAAGAGATTGAGACGTGTTTGGCTACTAAGTATTAATTACTTCACATTATTTAACAAATTATCTATCGTTGTCTTATTTCTTTAGGCTGGGCAAATTGTTGTGCTTCTCCATTAGAACTTGTTGGTTGTCTTACCTCTTCAGTGCTTTGTTTTGCTGGTTGTCTTACTTCTTCACCAGAACTTGTTGGTTGTCTTACTTCTTCACTTCTTTGCTTGGATAATTGTTCCATAAAATTTTAATAAGTTTTAAAAAAACCTAAACAACAATTACCTTTTTTTTTGATACTGTCAACAATATTGAGCTTTACACAAATGACTTTAGTCCTTAGAATTAGCTTATGTCTTTCAAACAAGTCTCCAAAATAATAGCTCCGCCGCAACCACATTGGGTTGGCAATGGTTTTGCCGTTCATGGTTTTTTTAATAATTTTGTAGAATCTAATAGTCCTTTTCTATTATTAGATTACGCTGCTAGTC
>JAYUKQ010000080.1:0-1038 GCA_043764315.1 bacterium
AATTGATGTGTTACTAGAACCCAAAATCCTCACAAATGCCAAAAAATATACCACAAAAAAAACAATACCCCTTGTCAAGGGGTCAAGCGAAAGCTTGGGGGTTATTTTCAACCGTAACAGCGACGAGACAATCACAGATAACCTAGTAATCAAGGGCAACAATCTCCTAGCCTTGCACAGTCTCAAAAAAGAATTCAAAGCCAAAGTCAAACTGATTTATATAGATCCACCCTACAATACTGGAAACGACTCTTTTGGCTACAACGACAAATTTAATCACTCGACTTGGTTAGTGTTTATGAAAAACAGGCTGGAGGTTGCTAAAGATTTGCTCCGAGAGGATGGGGTGATTTTTGTGCAATGCGACGACAACGAACAAGCCTATTTGAAGGTTCTAATGGACGAGGTGTTTGGTAGAGAGAATTTTGTTAGTAATATTATTCACAACAATAAGTATACTATCTCAAACGACTCAAAATGGACTTCAAAGCAGTGTGAATTTATAATAATTTTTTGTAGGTTAAAAAATAGATTTAATTTCAATTTACTAAGTAGAACTCAAGAGATGGATGATTCATACAAAAATCCAGATAATGACAAAAGAGGTGCATGGAAGTCAACTCCAATAAATGCAAAAAGCGGTTCAGAAACTGGAAGATACGAACTTACTTTTAAAAACGGAATCAAATGGACAGCTCCAAATGGTAGGTTTCCCAGATATTCAAAATCTAAATTATCTGAATTAGACATAGATGATCGTATTTATTTTGGTAGAGATGGAAATGCTATTCCAAGCACTAAAACTTTTTTGTCTGAAGTAAAAAATGGTAAAGGAGTTGGTACATTTTGGTCTTATTCAGAAACTGGAAGTTCGCACCAAGCAAATGAAGAGCTAGCAGAGTTATTTGGTAAGGGTTTTTTTTCGAATCCTAAACCTGAGAAACTACTCCAAAGAATTATTGAAATCTCAACACAACCAAACGACATAGTCCTAGATTATCACTTAGGTAGCGGTACAACTACGGCGGTTGCTCACAA
>JAYUKQ010000081.1:0-3510 GCA_043764315.1 bacterium
TTTCTGACTTAACAACAACAGAATTGAATATAACCAATAGTTATTCTAATCTTAATTTGACGCCACTTTCAGGTACACCTAACTTTGGCAATGGTTTAGAACAAGATCTTGTTAATAATTCTTCTACTACTACTTTGAATCAAAGTGCTCCTGGTAGTTTTGACAAAAAATTAGTTTTTACGACTGTGAACGCTTCAGCTGATAAAGCACATGATGGTTATATTAGCCCTGGAACCAAATACCAATATCTACTAGAAGTAAGTAATACAACACCAAGTAATATGAACGAAGTTGTTATATGTGATAAAATTGATAGAACAGTTCAAAAATTCATTTCTACTCCAGTTTTGACTTATCAAATTGGTGGTTCTATTGGTGATAACTACAATGTAGAATGGGGGCAATCTAGTGCAAACTCTTTAATAGCTATCCGTGATCGTAACTGTGACGACAACTCTGCTGATGTCGATAATTGGTCAACTACTTTTAGCGCTGGTAGTAATATAATGAGAATTAAAATTAAAAATCTGAACACTGGAGTGTACGTTCAATTCAGAGGCGAACTAGAATCTTTGAGTACTTTCCAAGGGGGTAATAGTAACGGTCTACCAATTCCCAATGGAACCAAATTGTGGAATTTTGGAGCGGTCAAATTTCCTGACCAAAACTGGTATGTTGCTGGTAGTAATTGTGATATGGTAACAAGCTTTTCTGTTTGTGATGTAGTAACCACCACCAAATCTATAGTCAGAATCAACAAAGAAGCTCTCAAAAGCGATGGTGTAACTCCAACTTTTCAAGTTCTAAACAACTCTGACTTAGTATACAAAATTAATTGGACAGTCAATTCTAAGTCTGCCGCTCAAAGCGATGTTGTAATCACCGATACTATACCAGTAGAATTAATATATAATGGAATGTATGCCAATATGCCAGCTCCAATTGTGACCAATAATTCCAATGGAACAACAACTTTAAAGTGGAGTCTTCCAGCAACTCCAGCTAATACCAACTTAGTCGCCATAAAATACAAAGCCAAAACTAAAGCCAATTTGGCACCGAATATTAGTATTGTAAATGAAGCAATAATTTCATCTCCTGATGATACTTCCATTCAACTACAAAGAACTTCACAATCGACTATAGTCTCACAGATATTAGAAGGTTTTCAAATTAATCACAGAGTTTCAACCAACCAGATTAATCCCAACCAACCAATTACTTATTATTTTGATTACCAAAATTTGACCAGTTCTAATATTGATTCAACTAATTTTATTTTTATTCTTCCCAGTAATAACTACAACGACAGTTACTTTATTGGTACTTCCACACTCGATAGTGTAAATACTAGTAATGGTGAACAAGTATATTATACCAAACAAACCGTTGCTAATATTGATATTGATCCCGACGGTACAAGTAATCAAAACGGCGGAACTACAATCTGGTGCAATAGTCTAAGGGGCGGCAATTGTCCAGTTAATAATAGTGAGGTTACAGCTATCAAAGTTGTTGGTGGATTCCTTAATAGCAATTCTAATATCAAATCGTTTGGAGTTAACCTAAACACTAGCGGCAATACCTCTCAAGATAATTACAATAGTTTTTTTGTTGGTAGAGCTAACACCTTGGTACTGTCTGTTTTGTCTAATTTTTTGTCAGTTAATGTTGTTGAACCAGTTACTTCCAGTAGTTCTTCTAGTTCTTATTTGGGTAATTCTGTTGCAAGTAGTTCATCTAGCCAAAGCGATTCTTCTTTGGGTGATAGTTCATCATCTAACTCTGTTTCAAATTCCAGTAGTTCAAGCAGCTCATCCAAAAACAGTTCTATTTTGAATCAAACCTCTAGTAGTACAAGTTCTTTGTCCAATTCCTCCAGTCAAAGCAGTTTGTCGAATTCTAGTAATATAAGTAGTTCATCAAGTTCTTCTCAATCAAGCTCCGCAACTTCAAGCGATCAAAGTAGTTTAAGTTCTTCGTCAAATACTTCGTCAAGTTCTATTACAAGTTCAATCGCAAGCCAAATTACTTCCGCAAGTTCTAGTAGTTCCAGTAGTTCAGTAAATTCAAGCAGTTCTTCAAATAGTTCTTCTAATAGTTCTTCTAATAATTCTTGTTCAATTTTGAGTTATTCAAGTTCACGCAGTGATAGTTCTACACCCTCCAATTCAAGTTCGATTAATTCCAATTGTTCATCATCAAGTCTAAATTCTAGTAGTCAAAGTAGTTCCAGTTCTTCACCTTCTTCATCTTCGTCAAGTCCAAATCAAAACAGCAGTATAACTTCTTCTTTACTTCCTTCTAGTTCAAGTTCTTCTAGTTCCTCACAGTCTTCCAGCTCAACTTCTTTAGTAAGTTCTAGTAGTTCTTTAGCTAGCTCTCGAGCTTCTAGTTCAAGTTTTTCTGGTTCAGCATCTTCAAGCTCATCCTCAAGTTTTTCAAATAGTTCTAGTTCAGTACGCTCATCATCTCTTTCAGTGGTAAATTCAAGTAGTTCTATCCAATCTAGTCTTTCATCCACCTCAAAATCTATTAGTTCAAGTTTTTCTAGTTCCAATAGAAGGTTAGAAGATGTAACTGATTTGACACCATCTTCCAAATCCAGTGTAAGCACTTCCAAATCTTCCATTACTAGTTCAAGCTTACCCAAAGAAAGTTCTAGTTCTCAAAACTCCAAAGGTAAAGAAAAAGAATTTGATATTCAAAAAGATGACAACAACGATAAGAATAAAGACCAGAGCAAAGATAAGCTAATTACACCTACTAATTCAATTCTATCAAGTATTTTGAGACAAAGTTCTAATAGTCAAATAAGCGCAATTCAAAGTAGTTCTAGTTCATCCAAAGAAATTTCCCAATCTTCAGCTAGTTCAGTTATCAGTTCTAGTTCTGATTCAAGTATTTCTTCCAAATCAAAAATAAAGTGCGATGCTAACAACCACCAAAAAGACCTCGGCTCGAATGACACGAATAATGCCGATATAGATTTTTGTAAGCCCAAAGATCAGGTTTCTAGTAGTTCTCAAAACCAAGAAATCTTGAATAAGAATACAAAAGACAATTCATCGACTCAAACAATTGCGGTAGCAGCAGCTGTAATAACGACTGTTGGAGCTTTGGCATTGTCTCAAGAAGCAGTTCGCAAATCTTTAATCAATGCAATTTTGAAAAAGTAAAAAATAAAAAAGTCAAACAAAAATAACCTCCTAATTAAAGTCAGATCCGTCCCATTAGAATAGTTAAGTCAAAAACAAGTCATATACCCATTTCACTAACTACAGTTCAAAATTAATTCACACCAAATTGCCCCTTGTTAAGGGGCTGGCAGTCGAAGCTGACTGGGGTTCTTTGAGGTTTTTTTGAGGTTTTTTTTGGAGTTAGGAATTGTACAAGTATTGTATTTGGTGAAAGGAGTATAACAACATTATCTCAAATCAAAATCTTTACCCAAATATACAAAAAAGAATACCCACCTAATTGATTTTAAGTGGGTTTTTCTAATGGGAC
>JAYUKQ010000082.1:0-3457 GCA_043764315.1 bacterium
AGCTTTCATCGCTTGCAATCTCAAAGAATGTGGCTACATCCAAAAAGATAAGAAAGAATCCAAAAAAGACGAAATAAAAGAGTAGATCAGTAAGTATTCAGATTTTACATTAACAATTAGAGTTGCTATTGTAAATTAGTCTTTGGGATCAAAAAAATTAAACAAATTCAAAGCAAAAATTAAAACCCTTTCATTTAGGGTTATTTTTTATTGTCTAATTCTTTCCTGGTATTCATAAGCCAAGTTTTTGACCATCTTTTCGTAGTTGATCTAATGCAGCTTGATTTTGTGCTTCTGAAAATTGTCGTCTGTCTGGAATTTCTACAGTTGCACTAGGGTTTTCATTTTCCAAAAAAGCTTTATACTTTTCTGCTAATTTTACCATTGTGTCTGTAGCTGGGGTTTGTGATGATTCTGGTGTTGTCATAAAATTGATTAAGAAATTTAAAATACATCTCAAGCTTTACACACACACACACAAATGTCAACAACTTTTAATAATACTGTGAGGGGATCTTTCGCTCTGCTCAAGATGACAATAAAAAGGCTTAAGATGACAAGTTTTTAGAGTTTGTTTAGTGTAAAATATTTGACACGTAATAATAATTGTTGTACAAATACAACATACAAATTTATGTATGCCACAAAATATTATAATATACAATCGAATCCAGCTTTTTCGCACTGCTCACAAATTAAGTCGTGATGATCTTGCCAAAGCACTTGGAGTCAATTTTCAAACTATTGGTTATCTGGAACGAGGTGAGTACAATCCTTCTCTCGAATTAGCTCTCAAAATGGCTATTTTTTTTGAAACCAAAGTTGAAGAATTATTTTCTCTAACTGAATTCGAATCCTTCTTTCCCAAAAAATAATCACTTAATAATTTTCATTATGACCAAATCAATTCTTATCCGCCGTGCCTTAGCCTTAATTATTTTTATTTTGGCTGTTGTTGGAACACTTTTGAATATTAGTTTTAGCTTTCAATTATTAACTCTAATCCTCTGTTTTATTGCTACTTTTATTTCTCAGAATGTTCAATTCATACTAACTTTCAAAAACTTAGACGAGAGAAGCATAGCGATCAAAAAAGATATTCAACAAATTATTTTTGGAAAATCATTAATTTTGATATTGTTTTGGATTAGTGTAACAACAATTTTGGGAGTGATTGATATTGTATCTAATTCGACATCTGTTGTATATGATAATTCAGAATCAGCCGATTTGTTCTCAATATTGCTTCCAGTATTAACTTTTCCTATTTGTGTAGCATTGTGGGAAGATAAAGAAAAATCAATTATCAATCCATTTTTGACTAAGTTTCAAAGTTTAAAAAATATGTTCAAACTAATAGTTGCTGCAATTTTGATAACATCACTTTTTATATTTTCATTTATTACAAATCAATTTTATGGTTCTGATAAATACTTTAGTTTTGCTCAATCCAGATTAGTTCTAAACAACAGCATGAATTACAAGATTATAATAGATAAAAGACAACCCACTGGTAGTATTCATTCAACAGGTATATTCGCTAAATTAAAAGATATTAAAGTAAGCACTTTGGATCAAAGTGGAAAAAATCAAAAGGTTTGGAATGTAGATGATCAAAGTAAACTTGAATCAAATCCAAATGATAGATTAACAATCGGCTATATTTCTGGTAATGGAACCAATGCTTTGACTTACAGAATGCCAGAAGTGTATACCGAAATTACTTTGCCTTATCTAAGTTATCTTGAGATTAAGAAAGCCAAAAATGTAGAATTATCACTACTCAATCAGGAATGTCTGGAGCAAGATTCTTTGGAAATTAAAGTCGACCAGGTTGATAATTTGGAGTTGCCTTGCCTAACTAAAGTCAAAAACCTTAAAACTAATTACAAAAAATAATTTTATACTAATCGAATAAAACTGTTTTAAAAATATTAGATCCTGAAATTAATTCAGGATGACAACTTTAGGATTGCTATTCTCTAAACCTTGCATACGGCGAATAACTCTTCAAAAAAGTCTTCAGAAAAAGATTCAAAAGCTCCTTTGATTTGATATTTATTCCAAGCTATTAGGTGGATTTGTTCTTTCAAATGTTTTGGTAACTTAGCTATATGTTTGATCATTTGTTGTTCTATAGCACTATCTACAAGATTATTTTCGACGCAATTAGAGTGAGATTTGACCCACTGGATTTCTATTTTGAATTGTTTGATTAATTCCATGTAGAGATTTTTGGTCTTGGCTTGGAGATGAGAATTGATCTTGGCATGTTGCATAGTTAGAACATGAATCACTTGATGACAATCGGTGTAGATTATAGTGTCTCTTTTGACCATATTCAAAGCCAAAAAAACTGCCTTAAACTCCATTTCACTAGATTTGGTATTAATGGTAATTTTATCTACGAATAGAATATCGTTGTGTAAATAGCCGCAGCAGCCAATTGATAATTCTTTGCTATCGGTGAACAAACACGCTCCATCTGTATACATTGTATCTATCATGACCTAATAGTTGTGAATAACTTTTTGTAGTTTCACAAGTTTGAGGTTGATTTTTGACTAATCACTAAAAGATAATAGGTTGAGAGTAATTGATCATATTAATTTGGTGAGTTGTAATTGCTATCATTCTGATAATATCCAAAAGCACAAGCCAAAGCATCTTGAAATTCATCTACACGATTGTACAGATTACTAGTTATTACTCCGTTAGTTCCAATTGTGTCTATTTTACTAACTAATTCTGAAGGGTAAGTGTTTTTTACTAATGTTGAAAGCTCGCCAAAAGTCTCAATTCTATCAGCGATAAAAGGTGGAATTCTACACTTGGCGCTGCAACCAAAAAAGTTTTTTCCAATTGTATTTTGAATTACTACCCAACCACACAAAAAAGTTCCAAATTGATTAGTTGTGATAATTCCTTCCATGCCAACATAAAGATCTGCTTTAGCTAATTGCTTGGATTCTACAATGCGATTGAGACAGCCAATTATTCCTTCATCGTCAGTATTGGGTGTTTTGGCAACTCCAGAATTGACATCGACACATTCTAACTGGAATTCTATTTTTTGACTTTCAAAAAAAATTTGAACTGCTTGGTTTTTGGCTTGATTGGTAGAAGAAAGGAGTATTTTGAACATTGTATTTAGTTGTTTAAATCAGCTTTTTGTCTTATTTATTACACTTGAATCAGTTGTGTCATTGTAAATATATTCAATAACTTGATTGTCATTGTCAATTGGAGGTATAGAATCTCTCACTTAAATTAAATTTGCAACAAACTTGAGTAACATCAATACAAATCAAAATATACTTGGTAGTTTAGTAAAACAATTTCGTTTAATACATATTTGCATTGACAAAAAAGACCTTTATCAGCTAGGTTATGATTATATGACGGATCACCTCAAAAAACAATTACAGAACCTTGGAATCTATGAACAGATCAAAGA
>JAYUKQ010000083.1:0-1011 GCA_043764315.1 bacterium
CGCTTCCACTTTTTGATTCACCAACACTTTAACCACTTGACCTAAAGCGTTTGATAGGCTAACGGTGACTTGCGTTGGTTCTTGCAGTTCGTATTGAACGGATAGCAAGTTGTTGAATGGGTTTGGAGAAACGATAAAATCAATAGTAGATGCTTTTTTGATAGTTGTATCTTCCATTCTACTTCTAAGAGCAGATGATGGTGTATTAGCTTTATACTCACCGTTAGAACAAAACTGTTTCATTCTATCAGCCGAAACTGGGCGAGCAGGTGCAGAACAGCTAATTGGATTACCGGCTATAATTTCTACATTAGGTGGCAACTGCGTACCTGGCGAGATGTCGATTTGAGGCGCGATGAGTTTAAGCGTTTTGCCTGGACTCACTTGAATATTACCCGCCAAACCGATGTATTGCCATGCTCTGATTTCAGTATTCTCTGTGAAAGTTCTGTCTTTGATAAGTTCAATAGCTTGAAATTGGTCTAATTTACTGTTATTTTGTATTGAACGGTACTCGTTTATCGAATACTCACTGCTACGTTTCACATTAAGAGGAAAAGTGTAAACAAAATTGTGACGATTTTTTTTACCATACTTGTTAGATTTGTAATGAATATCCATAAAGATTCTTAATCTTTGGTTCTTAGGATAAGGAAAAGAAGGATACTGCCCAGAACCATTGAACTAATTGCAGTATAAACGATTGATTATCAACGATTTGAATGTTCAATCAATAATTTAGAAATTGAACTAACACATTGAAAATCAGGTTTTTAAATTTCCGCAATGTTCTAAAATATAGTTTTCTTAATTTTATATTTAATTGATAATCAATAACTTACATTTCAATCAGTTCATGTTTAAATTATTTTTGTCGAACACCGACAAATTTGCGTGTAACACGGTCGTTATGGTCAAAACTTCCGTACACCCTAAATTCAGTATAATTGATGATAAGTGTATCATTATTTTTACCTCTGAGTTCAAAAAGACCAATCGGACTTTTACAAT
>JAYUKQ010000084.1:0-11924 GCA_043764315.1 bacterium
TTGTACCTACTCCTAACGTACAAGCTGGTTCAGTACAAGTTGGTTGTGATTTTGGTACTGGTACCACACCACTTAGAACTAATTGGACTAGAGATTGTGAGATGCCAGCCTTTGACACTACCAATGGTAAACTACAAAGTGTAGTAATCAGTCTGCGTGGCAAAATATCCGCTAGTATGAAAGTTAAAAATGGTGATGCCAGTATTCGTTCTGGAACTACCACAACCTCTGGTAATGTAACAATAAAGACACCTGATGGTCAGATTTTAACCGCAAAACCAGAAATTAGCTATACTGATAGTTTTGATCCATGTATAGGTGCCTGTGGAGATGTTTTTAATGCTACACCACCAAGCTTCGATTCCATACCAAATAAAGCTCAAAAAGAATATCCTTTAACTGATAGTCTCAAAATAGAAAACATTACAGTTACTACTAATCTTGATAAGTACATAAAAGATGGTAATATAAAATTCGCAGCTTCAGCTTCAGCTCAAGCTAACACTAATATTGGAGGAAACTATGCTTTAAGCGGTATATCTAACGGCTCTGCTTATCTTGAAGTTACCTACAATTATACCTCAAAACCTAAAGCTACTGATTCCACAGTGGTCAATTCTGGTGTAGGTCTTAATGTTGATTTGAGTAAATCTTTGAATGGTTTATCTACTGATGATAAGATTGTTCATTTCATAATAAAATCTCTACCAGATCAATCTGTGTGCAAGTTATTTCTAAAAAATACTAACAATGATACAGCTGTTTCATTGGGTCAAGTTATAGATATTAATCAAGTTCAGAATCTTGTTTGCAAACCCACTGATGGTTCCGATGGTAAATCTGGAGAATTGAAATATGTAGCTGTAGATTCCAAAAATAACGAAAGTAATTTAGCCACAGTTAAAATAAATCTTTTAGCAAATCAACAACTAATTCAACCTACTTTTGGAACTAGTCTGATAACTCGTGATTGTAATCTCAAATTCCTATTGGAAAAAGATAAAAATTTTATAATTGATAAATGTTTTGATATAGATGCAACTATATCCGAGTATAAATTGACCAACTTTAGAGATGGCTCCGCAACAAAGTGTGGTTATTTTGAACTTAACGGTTTAAAATTGTTAGAAGGTCAAAAAATTACACCGAATGACATCAAAAAAATTGCTTTTGTACCAACAATCAACTCTTGTAAAACTTGTAATTTAGGATTCGATTTTGTAGCATTTGATTCTCAAGGCAAATCCTCTAATGTTTCAGCTGTCAATATCACACCAGAAGGTTGCACTCCAGAGATTGAAGAAACTGTAGGTAAAGTAAACTTAGCCAGAAGTGGAGGTTATTTTGAAAGTAATCGTGAAGTTGTAGTTTTACTTACTGTTCTTTTATTTTCAATTACATTCTTTTTTTCCTCCTTATCTACTGAAAATATTAAAAAAGCATTTAGTCAAAAATAATCAATATTTTATATTTAGAGCTATATTAATTTTTATAAAATTTTCTTCTATTGTGATTTTATAATCATATTTTATTACTCATTCAAAAGTAATCTTGTAAAAATTGAAAGTAAAAAACTAACTTATAAAAATAAATATTGTCCAAATTAACTATAATGATTTCTTGACAAAGTTTAATTGATTATTGTAATATAATATTACTGAAATAACTTGAATACAAAATAAAAATATCATAAATATTATTAAAAAAACAATTAGATTATTTTAATTAAAAATAAATTATATGTTTATTAGTATGAATAATTATTTATACTTTAACTTTGTAATATCTTTATAACCAAGTATGGTGCTATCGTCTAGTGGTTAGGACGTGAGATTCTCATTCTTACAACCGGGGTTCGATTCCCCGTAGCATCACCAAACGTTGAAATACTTGTATAGATTATGATTCATATCACCAATCACACCACTCAACAAGAAATAGTTGATTTATTATTATCTGAATTATCACAGCAGGGTAATCTGTATCTTGAAATAATTAGTTTACCTTATTTTTTGGCAAGTGTTCCGTCTATAAAGGTATTTCAATATAAAATACAAAAGTATCCTAGACTAATTTTTTGGTCTTCTTATAATACAGAAATTCTTGATTTATTACAACAAAGTTCGTTACTAGTAGATTTTCCACCCACTTTAACTCATTGTGTAGAGAAACCCAGAGCCACAATTATCAATATTCGATCTAATTCAATCAATGATGATGTTTTAATTGACACTGACACAACTCAAGGCAATTCTGGCAAAAAAAAGCGTGATCAAGAGATTCAAACAGTAAATTCGAGTTTACTATCAGGTAATGTATATCACAACTCGGAGTTTAACCCATTGCAATTCACTAAACCAATAGATTTTAACAGTAACTCTATGCTTGACGAATTTCGCAAGAAACATCTTAAACAAGATTCTAAAGCTAGTATTAAACAAGATCTCGATCAATGGCTGCAAAAAATTGAGTCTACCAAAAATGCCCTGTCTAAATTTCAAAATGAAGCAGAGGAAAATAAAATTCAAGCAAGTGAAAACAACAGTTTTTTGTATAATCTTCGATCTACTTTTGCCAATCCATTTGTTTATCGTAGTTTGATTAGTTGTACTTTAGTGGCGTTTGTCTTTGGGTGTTGGTTTTTTTATCCTACTAACAGATATAAATTAGATGTTGTTACTTCTACACATCAAGAAGCAATTAATACATCGATTCCAGAATCAGTATTCAAAAAAACTACAGTTGAATTAAAAACTACAGCTTCAGTTGAGTCTAGTGGTCAAAAAAATTCATCAAGGACTAGCAGAGCAACTGGAAAAGTTACTTTAGTTAATAATAGTAATAGTTCAGTTGATTTTAATAAAGATGGTATAATATTACTTTCTGAAAGTAATGGTCTTGAGTATAGTCACAAATCTTTAACTTCAGATCCCAAAGTGTTCACTGTTCCTGCTAAAAATATTGCTAATAGTCAAAGTATTGAAATTAATGTTCAAGCTGTTGATTTTGGAGAAAAATTTAACCTTCCTACTAATTCTATTTTTAGAGTTTATAACCTCAAAGGTGAAGCTATGGGAAGTGCTTTTAAAGCTGTTGCTAGTGTTGATATCACTACAATCGATTCCAGTGGTGAAAAAATCTTTACCGAAGATGATATGTCGCTTCTTAGAACTAAATTGGAACAAGGTTTTTTGGAAGAAAAAAATAAACAAATTCAAGATCTTAAAGACTCAAATCTTTTAACTAATTCAGCGTGGACAAGTTTGGCTCAACCAACATATGATTTTTCAGCAATTATAGGATCAAATGTGAAGACAGTTTCAGCACAAGCTCAATCTTCGATGCAGATTTTTTCTTTGCCTAAGTCGACTTTGACAGAGAAAGTTCAGGAGCAAATGTTCAACAAACAAATATCAGATATTACTATAGTTGATAGTAAGATAGTTGATTCCAATTTTGTTACTAAACTATTTGTTAATTGTACTGATAATCCAGAAATTATTAAACATGAAATACAGAATAAATTTGAATCTAGTGATTTTAGTGGAGTGACTGCAGACTTGCAACTGACTTATCCAAATGTAAAAAGAGTTTCGAAGGATTTTAGTGGGGTTAACTTGCCAATGGTTTCTCCTCGCAACAAAATAGAAATTAACCAAGTTGGTCAAAAATAATTCAAGAATCATAGTTAGGTTCTTATTTTTTTTGATACTATTTTTTCAAAAACTATACTAGTTACGATAATTATTGATTGATTTTACAAAATAAAAAAAGCAAACTAAACTGGTTGAAGATAACCAAAGAATATACAAAAATAAAATAAAAATTCAACAATGAAAAATTCAAATAAAAAGTTAATACTTAGAATTGCAGCTATATCTCTAATAAGTTTACTTTGTGGAGTTTTTGGTGTAGGTTTGGTCAAGCTTAAAGCTGCCTGTGTACCATCTAATGTATCGAATGTTATAAGTGTGAATTGTCCAGTTTTAACTAACACAGCAATTTTATCAACTGATTTTAATGAAGCTAATTCGGGTAATAATTCTGCGACAGTATTGGATAGGATATGTGCGATAAATGATATAAGTGTCACTCCAGGAATTGGTACAACCACTGCCGTTGAAGGAACTGATGTTAAGTATTTTGTTAATTTTGAGCGTATTATAGATAATAGTGGTAGTTATTCTGGTGATCGGAATAAATTGTATACTTTTAATTTTAGTTTAAATTATCCACAAAACTTTTTAACAGATTTTAGAGTTGATTACAAAAATACGTATCAAAGCTACGGTGGCAATGGCGGTAATATTGTAGTTGATTCCACAAATACAGTTTCTGGTTTGACGACTGTCAACGGTAGGGTTAATTACCCAAGTACTACTGGTGGAGGTAATAATAGTGACTATCAATTCGTGTTAGAAGGTAAAACAACTTCCAATGCTTTGCCAACAAACACTCTTAACTTCGCAGTAACTTCAACACCAGCAGTTGGATGTACTAATACTGATCCTAACACTAATAATAATTTCACATCCTTTAGCACAACAATAACACCTAATTCAGATTTGAGTGTGGTTAAAACAACTTCTAATGGTTCAAACAATTTTTTGTCTACAAAAGCTGAAATTAATACACCTGTAGCACATACTTTGACAGTGACTAACAATGGCCCATCAACTGCAACGGCTCCTTTAGTTCTTACTGATGCTTTTAATAGTAATACCTTGGACTTTGTGTCAGCAATTCCACCAATAGGTTGGACTTGTGGATTACCTACCACAGTAGATGCAATATATCAACATTATAATACAATACCTGAAGGTACTCCAAAAACAAGCAATGAAAGATTGCGTCAAGATACATTTTTTAGTGATACTAATAGCAAAATAGAATGTATAGCTCTAAATCCTATAGCTAATGGTGATATAGCCCAATTTACAATCAATTATATTGTTCGAAATAAATACTAAAATTACTTTTATGACTAAAATGAAACAAATATTCTTGATATTACTTGTAATTTTGACAATGTGTGGACAAATATTCCCAAATCCTATTCTTTCTCTTCAAGTTATAGCTGATAGGTTAAACGGCTGTTCAAATTATTTTAATTCAGATGTTAACACTGATCCAACTACTTTTTCTAAGATTGAGAGTGGTGGTGCGGACTCCAACCTTAATAACAATTCTACGTGGGTGGAAGATAATATTTTTTATAAGACGGATGCGGCAATAACTGGAATATCAAGTATTTTACTCACTAAGAGTCCTACCCTCCAATACGAAATATTTGTGCAAATTACTAATGACGGTACATCACCCATTAAGTATGGAGAATTCAGTGTGGATTTCCCAGAGAATAGTGTTCACAAATTTTATAATCGTAGTAATTCAAACAATGAAAGTACAATTTATAATTTGTATTCTAATCCCAATATTAGCATTGACGATACTATTAAGCTAAACGGTCTTGGTTATCATCGAGATTCAGGAACAGTTGGAATACCTTACTATAGAACTAATTATGCCAGTGACTACATTGCTAATAATCATAGTTGGATCGATTCAGGTCAAACTCAAACTTTTAGCTTTGTGGCTGATCTTAAACAGGGTTATACAGGGAATTTTGAACCAACTGTAACATTTTTTGCTAATGGTAAAAATACCCAAGGATGCGACACTGAAGATACTAAACCTTCCAATAACATTGCTACACTCTCAACTACACCAAAACCCAATGCTGATCTAAGTATTGTGTCCACATCTACAGTTGGTAGTGATTCACAAACAGAAGCTATAGGAAGGGTATCACTTGGAACAACATTTCAAACTATAGTTACAGTAACCAACAATGGACCAGATACAGTTGTAGCTCCAATAACAATGGGACCAAAGTTAAAGTCGGGTTCTCGGGTTAGTTTTGTTTCTGTTGATGCGACGGCTAACTGGAGTTGTTCGTATGTTAACAATGGTAACCTTGACACTAACTGTGTGTCAGCTGTAGCTATGATTAACGGTGAAACAGCTCAATTTGTTTTTAATTACAATGCGTATGACTAATCATTGATTAATTTTCTTGTAGCTAATTTTATATACTAATATTACTTTTTTCTTTTACAAATTCCTTTTCGATGAGTTACAAATCTTTATTCTTAGTTATTTCCAATCAAAAGTGTGGCAAAGTCAATATAGTTTTGGGTACACAAATTACAACTGATACAGCAACAAACTTCGCATAAAATAAAAATAAAGAAATATATGACTACTTTATCCAAAACCACTTTAATTCTTTTTAGCTTCTTCACACTCATAGCTAATACTAACATTATTCAACTCCAAATTCTTAATCAAGTTATTGGTAATTCGGTTCTTGGCAGCTTTGGTTCAATCAAAACTCAAGCCGAGTGTTACGATTCTTCTGTAACTATAGGAGATGCGTTTATATCTACATATGAAGTTCAAGCTGATATTAGAGATATTAATCTGAATAATAATACTTCGACAATTGAAGTTGAAACGATAAGACAAGCTGAAACTAGCATACAAATGACAGGTTCCACAGCTATTGTACCAGGTCAAACTAGCACTACTTACAATGTCACTATAAGCAATGCTGGACCTTCACTAATACATTTTTATGTACTGGGTATAGAATTCAATGATAATTCGGCGGTTGACTATATATCAGGTGGTAACTTGAGTAATAACTACGATGGTAATAATTTTGGAATTGGTGACTTGAGATCACCCAAATACAAAACTGGCAATGGTGGTAACTTGGTAGATAGTTTTTTTAGATATGGTACTGGTGGAACTATCCCAGCTGGTGGATCAAGTAATTTTGATGTAACTGTAAATATAAAAGAAGGGTGGACTGGTAACTTGATACCAAAAATGACAGTACTACCTAATTATGGAGGTTTTACTAATTGTTCTAACTTTGAAAATAACATGCTTGATAATCAAACTACCTTAACACCTCTTTCATCATCAGCTGATCTAAGTATAATTAACACGTCCACAGGTGGTAGTAACTCAACAACTAACACTATTGGTCAAACCAATCAAAATACCAATTTGCAGTATAGTTTGACAACTACTAACAATGGTCCCGACACAGCAATTGGAACAATTAACATTGTTGACACTTACGATTCTACCAAAATTCAATTCATAAGTTCTACACCACCAAATGGCTGGAGTTGTGGATTTCCTAATTTGACTAATCCAACTGCTGCTACAATAACTTGTCAGACTCCTAATTCAATAATTAATAGTGGAACAGTGCAAATATTATTAGATTTTTTGGTTTTGTAGTTTTTATATCACTTTTAGGGTGATATTTTTTGTGATATTTTATTGTACCAACTTCCTAATCCAATTGATAGTACCTTGATAATCTTGTGTAAATTCGGTAGGGATTGAGAAGTCCAAACTCATAATTTTGGTCCAAATAGCTTGAATTAATTGAGTTAACCTCGCTTCGTCTTCATTGGTAATATCCAAAATAACGGTTGGTAATTCTGTTGTCTCCGAGCAATTAACGAACTCTAAGCCGCCTTGAGTAACCCAAAATCTATTCTTAAAATCTTTAGAATTTTCCACTAATAACTTATAAAAAACTAATTGATTGTAGTTCTTAAGAAACCTAAATTCACTGAACTCTCCATTTAATTGACCACTTGTTGCTCGTTTGTATTGTTTGTTAGTTCCTGCTTTGCCAGTTTTGTAATCCATTACAAGAGCTTTTCTTCCTTGGTAATCAAAAATAATTTTGTCTATATTTCCTTTCAAATTAGCTTCGCCAACTCTGACCCCATAGCTAAAAGATCGTTCAGTTTCGTAATTATCTTCCATAGTTTTGCGTGACCAGAATTCTTTGAGTTGAATGTGACCTTGATCTATCAAGCCTTGTTTATCTTTTTGGAGAATTTTTTCACGATTTAGTGCTGTTTCAAAGTTTTGGATCAAAGTTTGTACATCTGGTTTTTTGTTAATATTTTTGGCTTCACAGTAAGTTTCGTGCAGTGCAGCGTGCACAGCGGTACCATAACTAGCTTCTGGTGAGCGGGTTGAGGGGAATTGCAAAAAATTATTTTCCAAAAATTTTCGTGGGCCACCATTAGCCAGATCCAAAAAATTGTTAAGGTGAGTTACTGATAATTTGTAATCTTGTAATCTACCTTCCAAAAGCTGTTTTTGATCGTAATCTAGAATAATGTTAGGAATTGATTTTTGGGCAACTTGCCAAATAGCTTGTTGTTGTAATTTAGAATCTTGAATTCGTTCTTGCCAGTCGATTTGCTCTGTAGGTAGTGAGTCCAAAAATATCAATTTGTTTTGGAGTTTATCACCACTAGAAATGTAGTTAGTTAAGTACAAATGATTTTCAGCTCGAGTTATTGCTACATAAAAATTACGTAATTTGTCATTGATATTGTCTGATTCATTTTGAATTGGTAGAGATTTGGGCAAACTTAATTTGCTGACTATATTCTTACCAGCCCACAATTCCTGATTGCAATGAACTACAAAAACATATTCGAATTCCAAACCTTTGGACTTGTGAGAGGTGAGAACTGAAACTGAATTTTGACCAACGGCGAAGCTAGATTTGTCCACGATAGAGAGACTTGGCTCTTGTTGGTAAAGATCTAATTTGGCTACAATTTGAGGTAAGTATAGAATCTTGCCTTGGCTAAAAGATCTGATTTTGTCGACAAATGTTTGCAGTGAACTGAGTAATTTGACTGATTCAGAACAATCTTGAGTCCAAAACTTGTCAAAATAAGTGTCCTTATAATGTGAAACATAACCAGAGGGTAGGGGAGAAAGTTTGGAATTGGATTCTTGCTCGTCTTGGTTCTCACTAGCTTGTAAGATTTGAACACCCAGTAGAAAATCAATAATTTTTTCACCAGGATCTTGAGCTATTTTTTTGCCTAGTTCTAACAAAAACAAAAACAACTCGAGAATATTTTGACTAATGTTATAATTATTATACATCAAACCTTCTTTTGGAAATTCTAATTTGGTTTCAAAGTTGTGGTTGGATTCTGGTTCGCTTTGGTTGAAGTCGGTGGAGTTAAATCCTGAATCGAGCTTGGGATGACAGTTTGTTAGTTCAGTTATGGATTTTGTTAGTGCGTTAAGTGAATTTTGTTTTTGGTTAGTTTTATCAGCGTAATCGAGTATTAATTGAGTCAGTTGTTCTGTCCAGTTACCGTATTTCATGGCACTAGCTAATCTATAAATATCCAGAGAAGTAATTCCAAAACAATCAAAAGCTAAAATCTGCGACAAAAGTTCATCTCTATTAAATTTTCCACGATCATTAATTGAGCTCAAATATTGCATTAGAATTATCAATTGAGCTATCTTGGGATCAGTGAGAACATTATTGCCACGTTCGTAATTAAGAGGAATTTTGTTTTTTTCTAAGGTTTCAACAATACTAGTTAGACTTTTGTGTTTGGCACTAATTATGGCAATTTTTTTGGCTTCCACGCCACCGTCAAGTAATTCTCTAATTTTATTGCTGACCCACAGATTCTCTTCCAAAACAGAATCAAAACTTAATTGGTTCACACTGGTTACGACATCTTGCTTAAAAGCTCGAATATCTTTGTTAATCTCGGGTAATAGGTTGACAATTCCATCTTGAATAAAACTTGCTAAAGTGCGACTAGAGTTTACAATTTTGGCAGAGCTACGATAGTTGATTTTGAGTGAAATAAACTTGGCTCCAAAGCTATTTTGAAAATTCAGAATATTAAAAGTACTAGCTCCTTGAAATTTATAAATTGCTTGATCATCATCACCTACAACCATAATATTAGGCTCAATACCAGAATCATTCCAGCACAAAGTTTTGACTAGATTAAGCTGCACTCCAGAAGTATCTTGGAACTCATCAACCAAAATATATTGGTACTTTTCGACTAGATTATAAGCTAGTTCAGTATCATTTTGTAGTTTATCCGAGACGGATAGTATCATATCATCAAAATCATATAACTTTTGGGCTTTCATTCGTTGATTGTATTGACGATAAATTTCAACCAGAGCCAAACCTTTTTTTATTTTTTTCCTATCTTTAAAGATTTTTTTACCTTCATAATCTACCTCTAACGTATCTTTAATAACTTTTTTGTAATCTGATAATTTGATTTCTTCTCTTTCAAAATTTGACCAAGCTAGAGACAATTCTTCTACCAGATACTGACCTGTGGTTGGATAATTCAGATTATTCAAACTCGTTAGCTGTGATTTGTTTAGTTGACTCAAGTGCTTAGTTGCTATCTTACTTGACCAGCCAAGTTGGTTTTTAATTAGCTTCATATCTTGCAACATATCTTCTAATTCTAGTCTACCTCTTGCAACGTTATTGGCTCCTTGCAATTTGAAGTTCAAAGTGTCTTGGTACCGTTCAAAAATTGGTTCAATTAGATCTAGTTCCGCTGATGCAATTTGTAAATAAATTTCCAACATATCGGGATCAAGTCCTGCTTTTTTGAGGTTGGCAATATTGCTTTGAGCTTCTCGTAAGTAGAACCAGCTGCCTTCTGGAGATTTGGTAGTTAAGGGATTGGTTCGAGGTAAACTGCCAAAAATATTTTGCATAATTTCATATTGAGCCAAATCATCACTGGCTTGAGCGTCTAGTCCGAATTCTTGTAAAAACTTATGTGGGTATTGTTTTATTATACCACTGCAAAACGAGTGAAAAGTAGAAATGTGGACTTGATAAGCTTCGGCTCCAATAATTTTGGATAACCTATCTTGCATGTTCTTGGTAGCAGAATCGGTGAATGTTAAGCATAAAATATTACTAGCTGAAACATCGCTAACTCTTAGAATATTAGCTACTCGCAGTGACAAAATTTGTGTTTTGCCAGAACCTGGACCTGCTATTACTAGAAGTGGTCCGTCAATTGTATCAACAGCTAATTTTTGTTCAGGATTTAATTTGGTGTAACTGGCTTGAAAGTTATCTTCCAGTTGAATCTGATTGTTAATTTGAATTTGGTTCATATACATACATACTAAGTTATAAAACTAAAAAATGTAAAATTATAGCATTAAAAAAGCAAGTATTACGCTTGCTAAGGTAGGGAAACCTAAATTTAAAATTTGTTATACCCATTCCGCTAACAACTTGACCAAGTTATTCGATTAATGGCTGAGAACACTTTATCTATAAAGGGAATTAATAAAAAGATTTGATTCCTAACTTCATCTTTGAGATTACCCCAACTTGGTTCAATTGGATTTAAATCAGGTGAGTAAGCTGGTTGAAATATGAGAGTGATTCCATTTTGTTTACAAAGCTCTTTGGTCATTGTTGATTTGTGATAAGGTACATTATCTAAGATTAAAGCTATGTAATTGTTTGGATACCTTTGTTGTAACAGTTTGACATCTGGAATGAAGTTGTGCTCTAGCCAAGCATTGAAAGTATTAGTATCGCAAGTATCTTGATAAACCATTGGTGAAATGTAATTGTAACAACTTTTGTTTGGCAATCTTGCATATCCACTCATCACTCCAATCTTGTTATGTTTTGTAGCTGTAGTTAAACCATACAGCTTTTTAGATTTAGGTTTGCGTGTCTGTGGTGTAAGTTCACTTTCACTCTTACCAATTCTACCACGCATTCTTACCAAGTCTTCTTGTATTCCACACTCATCCATAAAGACACTGATAAAATGGAGATCGTTTAAATCTTGAAGTAATTGTTTGTGTTTTTCTCTATCTTTTAAATTTCCTTCTTTAAAAAGTTGGACTTTTTTTTAAGATTAATACCCATCTTATTCAAAGCATCATCAATACCAGAAATACTAGCTTTACCATTAAAAAACTCTTCTCTAATCTCACGTAGATACTTATCTGGATTATCTTCAACAAACTTTTTAAGACCTTCA
>JAYUKQ010000085.1:0-11827 GCA_043764315.1 bacterium
GGATTCTTGACAGATCCTGCTGGACAAACTGGTTCTGGTGCTGGAATTGGTGGATTAACCACACAGTTAGGCATGAATGTTCCAGTTGTTCCTGGTGGACAAGGCATTTGACAAACTGGGTATGTTCCGCTTTGACCTGGTGGACAAATTGGAGCTGGTGGAGTTGTACACTTACCATCTTTGTCTTTGAGCTGGCCTACTGGACAGGTAGTATCAGGAGTTTTACACTCTTGGACACCATTAGTCATAATTGTGATTGTTCCAGATGGACAAGGAAGCATTTTACATTGTACTTCTACGTTGTATGCACCATAACCTTCTGTATCAGCAACAATTTTTTTGTTAGCTTTGGTAAAAGTGTTACCTCTAGTAGTGTAGTTAGCTCCACAAAATACTAATCTTGTAGCAGACATTGAGTTAGTTACTACAGCAACATAGTTAACTGGAGAAATTACACATCGTTGTTCTTTTACTGCCAATTCAATTATTTGATCATCTGTTTTGCCTGCTAAATCTTGAAAACCACTTTTTTTGATAGCGTCAACCAAAATATTCTTTGGAAGTGGGCTACCAGCTTTACCGTCGCGTTCTACCACTTCTATAGTAGCAGAATTAACTACAAATTCACCGTAGGGAACTTGTCCAGTTGCTGAATCGCAAGCCTTAGGATTTTTGAGTTGAGCCGAAGCTTCAATTGAACCGAATAAACTAGCAACAGATGCAGGAACGTTGTTCATAGAACCGCCTACAATCATGGCTAATATTAAGAATGTTGAGATAATTAAGTTTTTCATAGTAGTAGTCTTTAACTTACTAGTATTAATTATAGCACAAAAAAAAGCCTCTGTCAAAATGTATTAACAGCTTAATTAAAGGATTAATAACAGTCTATATTGGAATCCAAAAAATTAACCAAAAAAATTAACCTCTTAATTTGAGGTCAAAAAATTGTTTTTTAAATATACCAATTCCCAAAAACAGCTACACAGAATTATCCAATAAATAACCTTTTGGATTCTGAATCGAGTCTAGGATAACAAAGGCAAATAATATTCTATATACTGACTATTTCTGATTCTACAAGTTCAATTTCAATCTTTACAAAACCAAAAGCTACAAGCATTTTCCATACTAGCCATATAACTATACCAGTAACAAAGTGAATTATGAACTTGATTACAATGAGAACCAAATAAAAAGCCAAAGCTATAAGTGCGGGAATAAATATTGTTCTACTAGGTTCTATTAACCACTGAACAGAACTAAATATGGGTATATTCTGGGAAGTTTTTTTGGTTTCGAAATCATTAATTTTGTCGGCATAAAAACCTCTTAATAAACCTTTGTATATATTATAAGTTAACCTATCGTTAATTTTGGGTTGTGGTGATATCTGACCAAAATCAACAAGTCTATTCAAGTCACTTTCTAACTTTTTATCCTTTTGCTGACTCAAAGAAACTTGACACTCTTTGTCTCCACTGGCACAACTATTTTTGATTGCGGTAGCGGAAAGGTTGTCTGAATAGTTTTTTTCTACAAAATCACTAATGTTAACTTCTTTACCTTCGCTGGATAAGACCGAGTCGTTGGCTTGATTTAATTTGTAGTCAGTTTTGAGTTGCAAAATATTATTAATAGAAAAACGTGAAGAATTACCAACAAAATTCTTAAACACAATATCGTTGTCAATAAGATTACGTGTCAAAAATACTTTTGGAGTCTGGCTAGAAATTGTATTAAAAATTCCCAAGCAAACTATCAAAATAGCTATTGTAGATAATATTTTTACGGCTTCTCCAGTTACATAACCAATACTAAAAAATCTAGTCGAAACTTGAACTTTTTCTATTTCTAAATATGCAAAATAATTCAAAACTGAAACTATAATTGCAAAAACTATGGTTGGATAACTAAAACCCTGACCCAAAAAAGAGTACAACAAAACCAAAGACAAACCTTGAAGCAGTAAATTAATCCAAATATAACTACGATCTGCAACTATAATATAAAATATACTACTCAAAACAGTATACAATATAATCGTGGTGACAATAACAGCTCCAGCGACTCCAATTGTTACGACACTATTCAAATTCAAACTAAAAGTTGATATTGTAACTATACTCAAACTAACAAAAGCTAGAAGTTGAAGTATCAAAAAAGTAAATGATTTGCGAAAAACTCTCTGAACACCGTTGATTTTTTCATGATCTTTGTTGAATATAGATGTAAAAGAGTTAGGATTATCACTAAAATTTGGAGTAGTAAAAGGTAGATTACCAATTGGTTTTTTGGTTTCTGATTGATTTTTTTTCATTTTTTCTACTTTATTTTTGGTTTCTTCACGCTGTGCTAAAAATTTTGGTAATCTAAAACTTGGTTTTTCAATAACAATTTCAGGTGTATCAGAATCTGAACCAAATTGTTTGTAGTTGGTGGTTGGTTGGTTGGTTGGTGTTTGTATCTTATCTATTTTTGAGTCAAGGATTGAATTATCTTTATCTTCATCGTTAAACTGTGGTAAATTACTGTCGATTGTTTGAGTCTCATCATTTGCTTGAGTGTTTGTATTTTGATTTACTCTTACAAATTTCATTTTTGCAACATTTTTTTTGTTATGTTTCATAGAAGTTAGAGACAATTTTTTGGTTGAAATAACCAACTAAGTAGAAACAAAAATACAAACCTAGTCAACTTGCAAATCTATTTTTTTTGGTATACACTTATCTCAAAAACTACTTAAAAAATAAAAATATGTCACATTCAAAAACAATTAATAATCTCTTAATAGGTGTAACTTCAGCTTTTTCTTTGGGATTATTCATACTGTCAGGTGTGTTAATGCTTAGTTCTAACCAGCTACAATCAGTAGCTCTTGCTAGCAATGAATCGTCTATTAATACAGTTAAAGAATTCAGTTGGACAATAGGTTTTGGTATGTTTGGAGTGTTACTTGGAGCTACCAGTTTTGCATTTTTGGCATTCTTATTTGCTCATCGCCACCACGAAATTTAGTCATAGTTTTGGTGTATTTTTTTACAAATACTTATCTATAAGTTTTTCTACAATTCGCGTTTCTTTGGCTGGTCCTAGTGTAGAGATAGACAATCGACTTGGAATAAATAGATCAAGGGCAAGTGATCTGACAGCAGCAGCTTCAACTTTTTCGATCTTATACAGTAACTCTTTGAGTTCAAAAGTTAGACCTGATCCTATATATTGTTCAACTTGCCACAGTGTACCCATGAGAACACTATCTTGTTCGCGAATAAGTAAACCGCGTAGATAACCTTTGGCTTTGGAAATTTCATTTATGGAAACAGTGGTTTTTCTAAGCGAGTCTAAGCATGACAAAATACATTCCAAACCAAAAGAAAATTGATTATTCTCAAGGTTACCTTTTATCTCCAAAAAGGAAGTGTTAAAAAAATAATGCAAACTTGATTCAACTTGGCTAAATAGCGATTCTTCTTCTACACCTTTTGTCCACAATCGAGAAGAGTAACCTTGTCCCAGAATTGCACTCAAAACCATCAAATTAGCCATCTGTCCAAGTCTTTGATCTATTAATTGTTTTTGATCAATGTCATCAACTACAGATTCAGATTCAGATTCAATAATTGGCATTCTTAGACCTTCATCCATAACAAAAGCAAGTGAAAGGTATGTTTGAGCTATACCTCTTTGTCTATAGGTAATTTTTGGTAAATCATCAAAGACTAGTTGATCTTGCGGGTTAGCTTCTAATATTTTTTTGGATTTGGGATTCCAGACGCTAAATTCCTGCTCTAATAAGTCGAGTGATTTTTTGGAATCAAAGTTACCAGCCATAACAAAAGTTACACTTTGCGGTGTGTACTGATGAGCTAGATAATCCAAGACTTCAGTGGTTGTAGTTTGATTAACTGTTTCCACAAATCCAGCTATAGGAAGACCCAAACTAGAATTGTTATATAGATTCGACAAGGTTAATTCATCCATTTCTTCCTGAATATCAAAATTATTTTTTATTTTTTCTAATATATTCTTTTTTTCAAGATCAATATCACGTGCGTCAAAGTAGGATCTTTGCATTATTTCAGCCAAAAAAGATATAGCTTTAAATTGATTATACTCTGGAACTTCCAAAAAAAATTGTGTACTTTCTTGAGTCGTAAAACTATAGAATTTGGCACCTATTGTTTCTAGTGTTGTATTTAAATGCCTTGTAGAAGGATGTTTGTAAGTACCTCGCCAAAAAACTTTTTCAACTAATTGACTTATACCTTGAGGATAGTTACCATCTTCTACAACAGAGCCAGTTTGAACTACAAAACCCAAAACACAAATGTTACTATTATTCTTTGGGAAACGAAGTAATTTCATTCCATTCTTAAGGTTTGTTGGCTTTAACATAGTCTTATCCTTCTAAATAAAGCATTTTTTGTCAAAGCTATAAATACATTTTTGGTCGACTTGGGGTTAATTTAGTTTCCCTCACCATTAATTTTTGGTAACTCAACTCTTTTGGATAACAACCTCCTAAATTCCATCATAGACGTGTAAGTGGCAAGAATAATATGTTTTTCAGATTCAATGTTTAGTTTGTAAATCAACTTATCCAAGTAATCTTGAATTTCGGAATAATTATTACTTAAAGTCAGATTGAGTCCAGCAGTTTTGAGCCTTAATAACATATCCAATCCACGAGATCCAGAGGTGTAGAATTGATTGTCGCAATGGAACTGGGTGAAAGACTCAAAATTACAATCCCATAGCCAAGAAACATCTCTTCCATCGGCTATTTTGTCATTGATAAGAAAACTAAAATTTAACTTTTGATTTTTAAAATGATTACTAACAAGCTCCAAAACCTGATTCATACCAGCTGGGTTTTTGACTAAGAATAACCAAATTTCTTTATTTCGATAGATTATTTTTTCACCTCTACCAAAAACAGGCTGAACCGTTGCGATAGACTCCAGAGCTGACTCACCAAAAAGTGGATAAGTCAAACTAATAGCTGCCAATATGTTGTATATATTATAAGTACCAATTAAACCAGTTGATAATTCTAACTTCTTTGTATTAACTGAATCTTTGTAAATAATGGATAATTTGGCTTTTAGGTTGTCATTTTCGACACAATAAGCGGAAGTCATATCAGCAAAATCAATACTATATTTTTGGCTAGATTCTTCGTAGTCTAAAAGTTCAAGCTTAGAATCAGTAATCTTGAAACCGTTAACTATCATCTTTTGAGGTATAACTTTTGGTTCAATGAAACCTTGTAATCTTTTTACTTTTTTAGGATTATTAAAAGTTGCAAGTCCATCTAAAACACTAAGTAATTTCTGATCGTCAGCGTTGATTATAATTCGTGGTCGACATTGGTTAATAGCAATTCTAAAAAATTCCAACGTTTTGTCTATTTCGCCATACGCATCCAGTTGATCTCTAAAAATATTGGTCAAAACAAGGTAATCTGCCTTAAGATATTTGGTTAACTTTGGTAATGTAGCTTCTTCTACTTCAAGAATCAAAGTCGTAGCTTTCATCTGACCACGCCAGTTCCAGTTATTCAAAAGAGCGGAAGCAATTCCCCTATAAATATTAGCTCCGCCTCGATTAGTACAGATTGGAATATTTTGATCTTCAAAAACCTTGACTATAATTGATCTAGTCGTAGTCTTTCCATTGGTTCCAGTTATTAAAATTACATTTTTAGCATCTTTGGTTAAGTATGATACAAGGTATGGCCATTTGGTCTCAATCCACAAACCAGCCAAAGTTGTTCCGCTGCCAAGTTTGAGTAAAGGTATTACAATTGCCATGACTTTTGC
The DNA here is from genome assembly GCA_043764315.1 of bacterium. Taxonomy (GTDB): domain Bacteria; phylum Patescibacteriota; class JACMRA01; order JACMRA01; family JACMRA01; genus JAYTWQ01. The sequence continues at coordinate 5,826 of JAYUKQ010000085.1, forward strand.
CACATATGAAAGCAGTAAGGCGACATAAAACATAATTTCAGATTACCATGAACAGAGATTTCTTGACAAGAGGTTAGCTATTTGCCAGCCTATAAATATAAATTATTGTATAACAAATGGCTATTCAAACTAAAAAAGACCAGAATTTAGTGGAGACTCTTATCGTAGATAAAAAAATCCCAACCACGGAAACACCAACAACAAAGGTCGTCAATACAAAAAAAGAATCTTTCCTAAAAAGCGTATTGACTGAAATGAGTAAAGTTAAATGGCCAAAATGGAAATATGTAGCCACTTGGTCAATTATGGTAATTGTTTTTACAGGTGCATTCTCGCTTATCCTTGGAGGTGTTGACCATGTTTTTGAAGGTGGAATCAACTTTGTTTCTTGTTCATCGCCAAAAGGTAAGAATCGAGACCTAAAGACATGTGGAACAGAGTTAGCTCAAAAAATATTCTTTGTAAATACTGGCAAGTAAATTTTTTTTTCATCAAATAGCCAAAAAATTAGAATCCGACCTCATAAATATGAGGATTTTTTATTTTCACAATTCAATAAAAATTATGCTTGATCAAACACAATACAATCAACAACAATGTTTAAAGTATTTTTTGAATCTAATAAATAAACGTGACTATAGTAAATGGCAGCTAACTCAAAAAGCAATTGCAAAAAAAATTGAGCAAAAATACATTGATTATAGCTTGAATTGGTTGGCACAATATAATTACGTTAATGATGAACGCTTGGCTAAGAACTTAATTGAATTCTACAACGGACAGAAAGGATCACAATGGCTCAAACAAAAGTTTCACCAAAAAGGTATAGATAAAGATATTATAGAAAAAGTTTTGGCTCAATTGCAGTCTACTCCAGACTTAGAAGTAAAAAATCGTTTGGCTCAAAAACTAAAAATTGAAAACTGGAATAATCTCGATATCAAACAAAAAAATAAGATTATATATTTTTTGACTTCAAGAGGCTTTTCCAATCCTTTTGGAATATTACAAAGCTGGCAAAATAACTAAATTTACACCCAAACTTTTAATCATAAATAGCTTCATAATAAGGATTTTTTATTTATTAAAAAGGTGTATTGTGAAAACAGAAAAGTAGTATTAGTACAACTGTAATTTAGGATTGACTTATTTGGATGCTCAAAGTATAATTTTGGACAAATGTCCATACCAAAAATCGCTTACTCAACAATAACTGGTCTAACAGTCTATTTATTACCTATTATAGTCGTGTTGATTTCATTTTTGACTTCTGTTGATCAACCAATTTTGTACAAAAAAGCTTTGGAAAGAACTAATACTTATAGTCAAGTGTCTCAAAATATTAAAAGTCTAAATATTCAAGCTAAAGACCTTACTGATGACCCTAAACTGTTTGGATTGTTCAAAACTATTCAGAACATTGATTTCAAAATAATGCAAAATATAACAGAATTTAACATAGATCTCACAACAGATTGGATTAGTGGCAAAAAAACAGACTTAGAACTATCACCCTCTGGTAGTGCAAATGACAAATTTAATTTCAAATCAGCAGGAGAAATTAATAATCACCTAAACTATGGAAGAGATAATTTATTAAGGTTAAAAACTCTTTTACCTGTATTTTTTATAGCTGGAGCTGGTCTGTTTATTTTGAATGTTACATTGTTGGCTGCAAGTGATTTGGCTTTTTGGAGAAGTTTGAGTAAACAAATGCGATCTTTGACACAGCACAGTTTAGTGTTGGCAATAATAATCTTAAGTGGCACTGGCGGAGGATTGTTTTTATCAAGTTGGTTAAAAGATTTGATTTCAACAATTGTTTTTGATAATGGGTTAGGTTTGATTCTATCATGGTCTATAGTTAATGTAAGCTTTAGTTTAATGTTATGGCTATGGGTATTTTGTGGTGTGTTTTTTTTAATATCTATCTTTGGATGGTTGATGTCAAAATATTCTCAAACCAGCAGTAAAAACAAAATTAAACTTAATTCAAAAACTAAAACAATAAAAAAAGTTGGCTTAGACACAATGACAGTTGAAAGCTTGAGTGTGCGGCAACGAGTTAAAAAATACCATCAACAAAAAAAATTTGATAATAATTTTGACTCTAATATTAATAATTTTAGTATTCCAAGTTGTGAGACTGAATTCAGCTATGACGCTATTGCACTAAAAAATATACAATCCAAAATTAGAGAATCCTCACCAAATAGTATCCAGTCTAACAATAATTAAAAAATAATATGTTTTGGCAACCTAAGGATTTTATTCCTATTTCATTATATTTCGTATTTGCGCCACTGGTTCTATGGTTTTTTTTTCCCTATGTTCAAGTTGAAATCCAAACCAATTTTAACGTTAATGAATTTGATTCAATCAAGTATTGCAAATCAGACAAAAATCCTGACTTTAAAAAATTAAAAATAGTATATTTGGAAAAGTATCGTGGTAACGCTAAGATATACTGCTTGTACCAAAATACAAACAAAAATTTTAGTATAACATTGTATAATGTAGATCAAAAATGGTTTATTGAGCAAACTAGAAACCTATCAGAAGGATTTTATTGGCCTATATATTATTAATGTAAACCCAAACCATTGTGCAACAATCTCCATATAATATACAAAGGATTCTCTTCTATATAATTGCTATTCTGGTAATTCGTTTTCGAGAAATTTTAATAAATCGCTTTTGGAATTAAAATCCAAAGAGGTTATATATCTTAACCCATATTCATCCTCTAAATCTTCATCTGTATATTTTGACATTTCTGGAGTGATTACTAATCCATTGTGCAAATATATTAATTTATACTTTAATTTTTCCATATTTAATAAGTTATTGTTACTATATATCCATTATTACCAACTACAACCGTTATATTCCTTAATACACCACTTCCATTTGGAACCAAAAGACTACAACCTTCAGAAATTTTATTTCCATTATTAACAATTTTAAAAATTAAGTCATAGAGTTCGTCTTGGTTTTTTACTACACCATCTTTTAGCAATTGCTCATATCTAGTCAATCCTCCTAAGCTTTTTGGCGTATCAAAAATATGAATTTTGCCAGCACTTTCATTCCCAGTTTCTAACCAAATATACTTACTGTCTCTTTGAGTGTATCTGATTAGGTTGTTAAGATTGGCTTTGATTTTGTTGATTTGAATATATTCACTAAAACTAGCCTTAAACCCATCATCATCCAACTGACCTAAAGTAGATTGAACTATATCGTCACTACTATTCTTTAGGAAACTGAACAACTCAAATCTTCTATAGACTAAACTACCGTCTCTTTCAAGAACTATAAGTGGAATCGATCCTATTGTTTGTCCTGCCCATAATTTGGTCAAGTTTTTACCTAGGTTAGATGTGGCTGTGCTGGTTAATCGTGCAACTGCTATAGTTACTGTTTTGGTCATATCAGCGAGTATTGTGGCTATTCCACCGAGTACAACAGACCCTAGAATATATCCAGTGACGTAACCTATCATATGAAGTTTATCAAGATAGTTGGATCTTATGAATTCTTCAAGTTGACCTGACGAGAAGATTGAGATTGTGAGTGTTACGATTGAACCGATACCAATTATCAGTTGCCAGATTGGTGATACTCCAGCTGTCAAAATAGCTGTTCCAACAGCAATAAGCAAATTCCACCAACTAAAGCTTTCTCCTAGACCTTTGAACATTCCAGAAAAGAAAGATCCAATTCCGTTCTTTAGGTTTTCTAGTGCAGTTTGAAAAGTACTTGAGCCTGCAATACAACCGAATCTTTGCCAATATCCTTCATTACTTTCAACACAGTAGTGGGTAGAATACATAAAACCTTTTAACCATTCTTTGATGTCATTGGCTTCATTAAAAGCTGTTTGATAAATTGGTGGTTTTTGAGTTGGGAGTTTTCTGTTTACGAAACCATCTTGAGACAAATCTGTATTTAGTTGCTGTAGGCTACTGGATATGTTGGAACCATTAGAACTATTAGTTTGATTGTTGTAATTATTAGTTAAAACTCCAACTTTGGCTGGATAGCCCGAATAGTCATAATATCCTTTTTTGACTTCTGGAGATATAGCTGGATCAAATTCATTAGTTATACTACCAATAGGCTTACTTGATGGTTTTTGTATTGGTAATGTATTCTCACACAACACTCCACTAACCTTACCTGTGGATTTCCAGTAGGTTGAACCATATTGATTGGCACACTCACTGTCGGTCATGGCAATGTTGAGAGAACATGGTTGTGAGGTTATGTTACCACTTTGATTAACCAGTTGAGTTGAAAAGCATTGATTTTTACGATAGTCACAATTGGTTATGTTAAGACCGTAGCCAGTTCCTATGTTTCCGTTAGTATTAGTTATTCCTCCTATGTCAACACAAGCTCCAAGGGTTTGACCACTAGTGTTAGTTGCTGTGAAGTTGAAGCTTCTAAGTCGGATTGTATAGTCATTACCAAATACCCATGATTGTGAGTGTTGAAAAAAATTACCTAAAATAATCGATTTCCATCCAAATCAAATACACAACCATTTAATTTAAAATCAACAACAATTTCATTGACTAGTGATTCTACTTCTAATCGATCTTTAATCGATATTTTTTTGTGATATTTTTTTGTGATATTTTTTTGTGAATGATCAAAGTAGACTTCGCATATTTTATCAACACCAAATAGTGTTTTACTACATATATCACCAATAAATTCATAGTAATTACTATTTTCCTGATCGTAAATTTGTTTAAAATATTTAGACATATAATTTGGTTAATCAAAGAATCCTATAAAAGTTACAGCCTCGTCAAAGAAGGCTCCTAGTCCATTAGCATCTCTAAAAACTACACCTTTAATACCACTTCGCATTGTATAATAGTATGTATTCACTGAATTAGAAATGATATCATTAACGTAATTCAAACCTTCACTGTTAAGATTAGTTGGTGTTTGATTTGATGATGCAAACTTACTACCAATTCTACTAGAATGTTTCTGTAAAGCTCTTCCAGCTTTTGTTAAATTATTTCTATCTAATTGATTAGCTGCACTCAATAAATTTGACTTTGGATTATTCTTTAAGAAGTTTTTAGCAAAGTGAGCTTTCCGTAAATTGTCCCAACCAGTGGCAACATATCTTCTAAAATAATTTATATCGTCAATTGTGTGCCACAATACATCTTTAATTTTAACAAAAATCTTGGTAATTCCATTAGCTAAATTCTGTATTCTGGAGACTAAAAATGCTTTACCTAGAATATTAAGATAGCTAAACCCATTTCCACCCAATTTTACAAAGGTAAAAGCAATGTTGGTAGATGCCCCAAAGGCTTTGGATACATTGTTGACAAGACTTGGAATTGATTTGAGAGCACCTATTCCAGCTGCGACAGTGATAAAACCAGTCCAACCTATGTAAGCAATCCAATAACCAATATGTTCTAGTAATCTATACGGATCATAGCTTTCCATATCTGCTATAGTTTGGTCAAACCAACCATTGGTTACAATTGCTATTTTTTCTGCAAGAGTTGCCAAAAAGTTACCTTGGAAAGTTGAGGTTAAGTTGTTTAAGTGATATGGTAAGTTGGCTAAAAATCCAGGTGTATTCCATAACACATTGCCAATACCTGTAATGGTTTCAGATACAAAACCTGAAGTTCCAACTATTCCTCCCCAGATAAATCTAGCAATTAATATCAGAGAGTTCCAAACTGCAGTTGTATAGGCTGAAGTACATATTGCAGCGGTAACAATTAGATTGTCATGATAGCAATTAAGTATCATATCAGCTGTAATACTATTGTACTTGGAAGTGGTAATATTTGCTATTCTACTTGTTCTACTAATAACATCTACTTCACTCGCTGGAACCGTTAATTCAACTTCACTATCTGGGCTTACTGCATTAGCATAATCGAAGTAATCATCCAAATCATAGTTAATTATACCACCACTGTTGGTATTGGTTGGAGAAGTATTTGTATTTC
>JAYUKQ010000086.1:0-43118 GCA_043764315.1 bacterium
CTCACATTAAACCCCAAAGTGCAAGACCAAAATTTCTAAAGTGCAAGTTTTCACATTTTTGATAAGTAAAAAGTAAGGTATAGTTAATTATGATCAGCCTTTCAAGATTTGATTCAAAATTACTAACAACCCTTACTAAGTTTAATTAAACACGAATTACAAACATTTGTCTAAAGATGAGAGAATCCAAATATCAGCTCTTTACAATCAAAATCATAATATTGCAAACATTTCCAAATACCTCAAAAGACCTGAATGTACAATTTCACGTGAGATAAGCAGGAATAAATCTGATAACAAAACATACAACTACTCCATAGCTCACAAACTAGCCAAACAAAGACGAATCAACCTAAACAAGGAAAGAACCAACAGCACCAAATCCAAACCAGATTCTTGCAACTTAAAATCCGATTCAAACAACTGGATCAAATACCTTAAGATACTAGGTAAAAAAGGTAATTACAGGAGAAAATATGGTACAAAGATAAGAGAGCTTGAGAGGGAGAAGCTTAACAAAAAGAATATATCACTTAGACCTCAAATAGTAGAACAAAGATCAAGACTTGGAGACTTTGAAGGTGATACAATTGTTGGACTAGAAAAAAATATACATATCTTAACGCACGTTGATCGAAAAAGTGGTTATCTAATAGCTAGATTGCTCAAAACAGCAACTGCAGAAGAAACCAGAGATCAAACCTTAATATCATTTGAATCAATACCAAAGTCAAAATTAAGGACAATAACGTATGACAATGGAGTACAATTTAGCAAGCACCAAGATACAGAACAAAAACTAAATACAGAAATATACTTTGCCAATCCTTATCATAGCTGGGAAAGAGGTACAAATGAAAATACCAATGGACTCCTAAGATATTACTATCCAAAAAAAACACCCTTCAAAGACTTAACTCAAAAACAACTAGACAAAACCGTAGAACAAATCAATGATAGACCTAAAAAGAGACTTAATTACCTAACCCCAAAAGAAGTATTTATTAAAAACTGGAAAAAGATACGTCTTGCACTTTAGGATTTAATGGAAGAACTCTACTTGTAATTTATATTGCCAAAACCGATACAGTATAATTTTTTTTAGTGTAAAAAACACTATTATTTTAATTTTAAGTAATAAAAAAAACTGGCTTAATTAACCAGTTAATTCATTTTCTACCAAAGATACTATTCTTTAATTTGACTAGACTCCATGATTCCAGCTGGGACTAATTCAGGTGTAATTTTGAAAATAGTTGCAGCAATTTCAATATCTATTTCATCTAACAGACCAACAAAAGATTGCATTCCATCATGTTTGAATTCGGTTAAAGGATCTTTTTGCGAATAACCCCTCAAACGTACAGAATCTTGCAGGTGATCAATGGTGACTAGGTGTTCAGTCCATAAAATGTCAATAGCTCTCAAGAATGCAAACCTCGACATGCCTAATTGAGATGACTCTGGGTAGATTTCCCATTTAGTTTTGAGTTGGAAGTTAATCTTGTCAGCAAAAATATTAGCTAATTTGGTATAATTGAACTTTTGATCCCAGAAGACTACTTGCAATACATCTTTATCAAAATCTGGCAAATTCACAATTTCTTTGAGTGAATGTGATGCGTTAGATAATTGATTATTATCAATTTTATCTTTTGATCTTGCTTTATTTACACTTGATACAATTTTGAAAACTGAACGAGCAATTGATTTTTGAACTTCTTCTTGCCATGCAAATCCTTTATTCAAAAGAACTTTTTGACGACGTGAATAAATTACAGACCTTTGTTTGTTAATTACATCATCGTAATCAGTTACATGTTTACGAATATCAAAATTTTGACCTTCAATTTTTTTCTGGGCTTGCTCAATCAGCCAACTAATTGATTTGTTTTGAATTGCTTCATCATCTGCAATTGGTAAAATATCACGATAATAGGAAACTCTATCACCTCCAAAGACTCTAATAATATAGTCTTCAAGGGAAATATAAAATTGAGATCGACCTTGATCACCTTGACGCCCAGCACGACCTCTAAGTTGATTGTCGATACGTCGAGATTCGTGACGTTCAGTACCAATTACGAATAATCCACCTAAATCTTTAATTTCATCGCTAATTTTCTTCCAAGAATCATATTTGGAAACATCTTCTGGAGGCTCACCACCGAGTTTTATATCTACACCACGACCTGCAATGTTGGTAGCAATTGTTACTGCCCCTAGAGTACCTGCATTAGATACAATTCTAGCTTCCTGTTCGTGATTCTTAGCATTGAGAACTTGATGAGGAACTCCAGCTTCAGTCAAAAGATGAGAAACCAAAAGGTTTTTTTCAATTGATGTAGTACCAACCAAAATTGGCTGACCAGTCTCGTGAATGGCTTTGATATCTCTAACAATTGCTGTAAATTTACCTTCTTCAGATTTGTATATTTTGTCCACATAATCTTGTCTTCTAGTTGGTTTATTAGTTGGAATAGTTACTACCAAAAGTTTGTATATTTTGAATAATTCTTCAGCTTCAGTAGCAGCCGTACCAGTCATACCAGCTAATTTGGCATACAATCTAAAGTAGTTTTGGAAAGTAATTGTGGCTGTAGTTTTGGATTCAGCTTGAACATCAAGACCTTCTTTAGCTTCAATAGCTTGGTGTAAACCTTGATTGTAGCGACGACCATGCATCATACGACCAGTATTTTCATCAACTATAATAATTTCACCATCACGAACTACATATTCTTTTTCACGATTAAATAGGAATTTAGCTTTGAGGGCTTGTTCCAAATGATGCACCAAGACTACATTACCAGAGTCAGCGTAAAGATTAATCAATCCAAGCATACCTTCTACTTTTTCTACACCCAAATCAGTGAGAATAATGGTTTTGCGTTTTTCATCAATTTCACAATCAATATCTTTGACGATTTTTTCCACCATTTTGGAGAATTGCTTATAACGAGAACTGGAATCATCATCTTGAGCAGAAATAATTAACGGAGTTCTAGCTTCATCGATCAAAATAGAATCTACTTCATCCACAACTGCTGTGAAGTGACCAGCTTTTTGAACAATTTCATCAGGAGTTTGAGCCATGTTATCGCGGAGATAATCAAAACCAAATTCTGAATTTACACCATACACGATATCTACAGGTTTTTTAATTGTTGGATCAAAATAAGCTCTAGCACGGTCGCACGGAATCAAATTTTTTACATCTAGTACAGTTCTCTTGTCCATTTCACCATCTTCCATAGTATCTACCCTACCCAAGTCACGCATTTTTTGAGATTCAATATCAGCTTCAGCTCCAAGTTTGAATATAAATGAAGCTTGATTTTGAATAACTCCAACAGTTAGACCTAAGTAGTCATAGATTTGACCCATCCAACTTGCATCACGACGAGCCAAATAGTCATTAACAGTTACCAAGTGAACTTGTTGCTCTTGAGGTAAAGCGTTAAGGTATCCAACCAGAGTAGATACAAGAGTTTTTCCTTCACCGGTTCTCATTTCGGAAACGCGCCCTTCATGCAAGACCATCCCACCAATTAATTGAACTGGGTAGTGTTTTTGACCAATTACACGGTAAGCAGCTTCACGAACTGTGGCAAAAGCTTCAGGTAAAATTTCTTTAAGTTTTCTTTCAATTTGTTTTTTGTCAGTTAACCCAGCTAAAGCTAAACGGAATTTTGAGGTTTGATTTTTGAGATCAGAATCACTCATGGCTTTCATTTTTTCGTCGAATTCTAGAGTCATTTTGACGGCTAGTTCATAACGGCGAAGTTCTTTACTTTCACCAGCTACGGTAGAGAAGAAAAGGCTGATTGGACTTCTTTTTGTTTCTTGTTTTTGGAAATTCAAATCAGATGCCTTAACTTGCTGTGTAGTCTGTGCTTCTGCTGTATTTAGATTTGCTTTAGACATAGATAATTTCTTATGTAATTACTGGAAAAAGTATTATTTTGATTAGTTGTATTGTCAAATTAAACCTAACTTTACTAAATATATATCATTCCAAATTCTTGAATTCTAAACACTGTGTTTAAACTCTTGTTTAATGCTATCTTTTGATCATTTTGAGATTTGCAAATATGGTTGACTAAGCTGTGTGTGTGTGTGTTAAGCTTAAAATCGATTTTTAAATTTTAATTATATTTACTTTATGAAAAAACTAAACATATTAGGAGCACTAGTTGGATTAACTTTTTTAGGAAATGGAATCACAGGTTGCACAGAAGCACCGACACAAACAGTTGAAGAGTTAAAGGTTGAACTAACTGCAAATCAAGCATTACTGGAACAAGTGTCAGCAATTAGAATGCAATCAATGGGTCAAGATCCGCGAATGCAAAGTTTTATTGATTGCCATGATGGTATTGACAAAACGATAAAGGATAATGGACTAATTAGAAACAAAACAGGTCTTAACCAACCAGAACCAGATAGGCGTGTTTGTGGCGATGATCCAACCACGACTATATTCGAAGATAGAAAAAATGCCCAAGAAGAAGCTCAAAAAAAGGTAGATGAGACCGAAATAAATTTTAAAGAAGCGGAAAAAAGAAATAGTAGTAAAAGTTGATTAATAATACCAACCCACCATTAGGTGGAATTTTTTTTGCTTAATTATTAATTACTAAGTATCCAACCAGTTCTATTTTTGTTTTTTTCAAAGCCTAAGTTAGAATACAGATTAGCTACAGTTTCCTTGGAATTACTAAAAGTCAACGATTTTGCTGCCGAGAAGAACTCATTAGTGTAGTATTCATTCACAATTGCACTACAGAGAACTCCCAATTTTTTGCCAGAATAGTTGTTGGGTAGGGTGCAAAGACCAGCTACATTACTCAATTGACATTCATCAAGTACATTAGCCAACGAAAAACAGCCAACAACGTCTCCACTTCTAGTTAAAATCAAAAAAGTCTGTATGAACTTATTGTGAATATTAATTGACAAATTATCCAAAATACTTTGCTTTCTAGATTCTTTAACCTGACCAAAAGTTAAGGATTTTTTGTTATGATCGACTGCAAAACTAGTTGTTAAAAAGTTACTTAGAATGGATAACATTTGAGAATTATTAGTTTCAATCTTAATAACCGCAAACTCTTGGCGATATTTTTCCCAATCAAGTTCGGAAGAAGTAAAAATATTGTGTTCCAAATCTTTCATTTGAACCGCAAAAAAGTTAGTAGAGTAGGGATTTAGTTGTAATGTAGAATTAGGAATTAGGAATGTAGAATTGATTTTATCTTTAATTTCTTGCTGATTTGTATAATCTGACAAAATACGAACTTTATCTATTGCCAAAAAAGCTCTAACTTGAACTACAAAATCAGGATTAAAAATATCTTTGGGAGCGGTTATAGTTGCGAATATTCCACCTGACAAATCTTGGTAAATTTGATATGACATTCCAAAAAACTTGTTTACAATAGGTTTTTTGTCAATTCTAAAAATACTAAATAATTTTATGAAATCAATACGAATTGGAACAATCGAACTAGATAATGACGGAGAATTGCACTTATTAAATGGGTCAAAAGAGGTTGGAAAAGAATCTAAAGAAACCCTTACAAACAAAGGAGAGACGATAGAAGGAAATATAACCATTTCAGCCCAATGGCTAATTGAAGAGCTTATGATTTTGAGAAGTTATAGTTATTCAGACTTACTGATTCATCAAATTATTTTGGCTCCTTTTGACTTTTTTAATTACAGACTAACTACATTAAGTAAGAGTTTGTTTGGCAACCCAAAAATTTATGCCGATCCTACAATTATTAATTTACCAGATAATACTGTAGGTTACAGATACACACCCAGAGTAATAACTAAAAACAGACTTGAAAATAATTGTATTGTTTTAATTAATGGGAAGACTGTACATCTATCATTAGAACCAAAAACCAAAACTGATAATAAAGGTGAATGGCAAATAAACCTTCCTTGTACTTTGAATTTTATAAATGGTATTGTAAGTCTAAGAATAGAATTAGAAGATTGGAATGATTTAATTAACGATATCTTTGAGTTAAAATTTAGAAGAAATAGAAAAACCATAAAAAAAACGAGTAGAAGAATATAAAATTGCAATAAAACTTGCATATTTTAACACTGTAGGCTTTTTGTAAAAAAAATTGTAAAGTAACACATAATACAAAAACAAGTGCCAAATAATCAATTTATACTCGTTTCACCAAATACAATACTTGTAAATTCCTAACTCCAAAAAAAACCCAGTCAGTCTGCGAATGCCAACCCATTAACAATGTGCAATTTGGTGTAAATTAGTTTTGAACTGTAATTAGTAAAATGAGTATATAGAGATAGTTTTTGAGCAGTAAAAAATACCCTAATTAATTTTAGGGTAGAATGATTGAATTACTTTTTGTCTAAAAAATAGTTTTACATCTCATCGGCAGAGTCGTCAGCAAAGTCATCTGCAGAAATTGTTTGAGGATCTTGTTGGATCGCTTTGAATCCTGTACCAGCTGGAATCAACTGACCAAGGATAACATTTTCTTTTAGACCGAGTAAATGATCAGATCGACCGCTAATTACAGCTTCTACGAGAACCTTAGATGCCTCTTGGAATGATGCAGCTGATAAGAACGAGTCAGTAATTAAAGAAGCCCGAGAGATACCTGTAACACTACGATTAAACGTCGCTGGTTTTTTGCCTTCAGCTTGGAGTTGTCGGTTCAAATTAATTATCAACGAATAACGAATCAAATCGCCTACAATATAATCAGTGTCACCAGCATCTACGATTTGAACTCTAGAACACATTTGACGAATTATTACCTCAATATGTTTTTCGTTAACCAAAATACCATTTTCTGAATAGATTCCAATAAGTTGAGCAATGACATAATCTTGAAGTGCATCAAAACCTAATCTGTCCATAATTTCTTGAAGATCAAAGGAACCTTCAGTTAAAGCTTGACCTTTTTGAACTACATCGCCTTCACGAACTTTCAAGTAATAACCTGGCATTGTATTAAACTCAATAAGTTCAGGTTGAATTTGGGTTATAATTAGCTGATTCTTTCCTTTAGTAATTTTGCCACCGATACTAGATCTTAAAACTTCACCAGTCTCTTTAACTAAAAGGTTATTATCAACTGTAATTTCATCATTATTTTCAACTAAAAGTATATCCTTAGTTGGATCGTATGGAAGAGTTGTTGTCATTACACTACCTGTAATCTGTAGGTTAAAACCTTGATCAACGGCACCTTCAGCAACTTTAACTACACCATCAGAGTTCAAGAAAGGTGCTTTGTATTTTGGACTTCTAACCTCAAAAATTTCTTCTACACGACCCAAACCTTCAGTGATATCAGATTTCAAGAGTCCTTTTCCATGTTTACCTTGATCCATCGTCAACTGTGTTGAGTTTTCACCAAGTGATTGAGCAGCGATTATACCAACTGGAACACCCAATGCAACTGGTTGATGAGTCGAAAAGTCAGCACCATAGCATTTTTGACAAACACCTCTGTGGAGAGAACATTTGGTAGGAGTTCTAACATAGAATTCCACAATTTCACTTTTTTCAAATACTTTAAGTAAATTATTATCTACGTAATCACCTTGTTTAGCTAAAATTTTACCAGAAGCTACGACATCAGCTTGCAGATATCTACCATATAGGCGACCATCCATATTATAAAGAGATTTACCGTACTTTTGAGCCTCAACTTGTGTCAAAATTGTTCCTTCAGTCGTTCCACAATCTTCAGAATTAATGACTACATTTTGAGCAACGTCAACCAAACGACGTGTCAAGTAACCAGCATCTGCTGTACGTAAAGAAATGTCTGACTGACCTTTACGCTGACCTTTCATTGAGATAAAGTATTCTAAACCAGTCAAACCTTCAAGATAACCATGTTGAGCTGGAAGTTCAATAATATTACCAGCAGCAGTCACAGATAAACCTCTAATACCAGCGATTAAATTCAATTGAGAAACATTTCCCTTAGCGCCAGAGCGAATCATAAGACCAACATTGTTACTCTCATCCATAACTTTCTCGGTCATTTTAGAGATAATATCAGAAGCTTCACGCCAAACACCAATTATCTGCCTATATCTTTCATCATTAGTTGTCAAACCAAATTGATAAGAACCTTGAATGCTAGAAACTCGATTTCTGGAATCGTCTAAAACAGCAAATTTTTCTTGAGGAATTTTAAAGTCACCAGCTGAAAGAGAAATACCAGATTGAGTTGCGTACTTGTAAGCAGTTTTTTTGACACTATCCAAAACAGCTGGTAACGCGTCTTTTCCGAGTTTAAGGTACGCTTCTGAAATGGTTTTTTCGTAAAGTTTTTTGTTTAAAGCTTGATTAACAAATGGAAAATCACTAGGAAAACATTTATTAAAAATGATTCGTCCAGCTGTAGTTTCAATTAATTCAGTTTTACCTTCAAACACAATATTCACTTTAATTGGTTGTTGCAACTCAATTATATTATTATCCAAAGCCATGATAGCGTCAGAAGTTGAGGCGAACGATTTTAACTCTTTGGTAGTTTGAGGATTCATCATAGTCAAATAGTAAGATCCAAGAATTATATCCAAAGTACCGCCAGACATAATAATCTCACCAGACGCTGGTTTCAAAAGATTACGAGTAGCAAGCATTAAATTTTTGGCTTCATCTTGACCTTTAATCGTAATTGGCAAGTGAACAGCCATTTGATCCCCATCAAAATCTGCGTTAAATGCACGACACACGAGAGGGTGAATTTGAATTGCTTTGCCTTCTACAAGAGTTGGCTTGAAAGCTAAGAAAGAAAGCCTATGAAGTGTAGGAGCACGGTTAAGTAAAACGTACTTATCAGCAATTACCTCTTCCAAAATATCATAAACAATCGGTTTTTTACTTTCAATTAATCTACGAGCAGAATGAACATTAAAACATTGATCATCTTCATTCAAGACGCCAGATTCTGATTTGGAAATGATTCTTCCCATCAGAAAGGGCTTAAATAGCTCCATTGCTATTTGCTTTGGAATACCACACTCATCGAGTTTGAGGTCAGGTCCAACAATGATAACAGACCGACCCGAATAATCAACACGCTTACCTAAAAGATTTTGACGGAATCTACCATTTTTACCTTTAAGAATATCAGTTAGTGACTTAAGTGGTCTTTTAACACCAGTAGATGCCATAACTTGTTTGCCACCACGCATTGAGTTGTCAATTAGAGCTTCTACAGCTTCTTGAAGCATACGTTTTTCATTACGTAAGATAACTTCAGGTGCTCCAATCTGAATCAACTTACGCAAACGGTTGTTACGGTTAATTAATCTACGATATAGTTCATTGAGATCTGAAGCAGCGAATCTACCACCGTCGAGTTGAAGCATAGGTCTCAAATCTGGAGGTAAAACCATTATTCTATTCAAAATCATCCACTCAGGTTGAGTGCCATTATTCAAAAAGTGTTTAATTAGATTCAAACGACGAGCAAATTTTTTCTTAGTTTGACCCTTAGAAATCGCTAGTCTAGCTTTCAATTTTTCATATTCGGCTGGTAAGTCCAAGGCGGCCAGTAATTCCTGAACAGCATCAGCTCCAATACTCGCTTTAAACACTGGACCATACTTAGAAGCAAGCTCTTGATGCAAAGACTCTGGAAGAATATCCCTAACAGTTAAGGCTGTTAGTTGTTGTTTAGCAATTTCGGCAACAGTTTCAATTTTAGAAATTTCTTCAGTCTGTTTAGACCTTAACAAATCACGATTAGCTTCAAAAGTAGCTCGTAGTTGTTCAGCCATATCTGGATTTTTGTGTTTATTGGATTGATATTCTTTAGTTATGGATTCAAACTCGTCAACAAATCGTTGCTTAGTAGCTTTAATTCTATTTTCCACTTCTTTATCAATCCGAATCAAATAGTCCTGTCTAACCTCTTCTCTAATTTCAGTTACAACGTAACTAGAAAAGTACGTTACGCGAGATAAATCTGTAGATTTCATATCTAATAGCAAAGCGATACGAGATGGAATAACACGCAAAAACCAAGGATGAACACAAGGAGCAGCTAAAGAGATATGACCCATTCTCTCACGTCTAACTTGAGAAGTCGTAACTTCAACTCCACATTTGTCACAAATAACACCTGCGTATCTATAACGTTTATATTTTCCACAAGCACATTCCCAGTCCTTAGTTGGACCAAAAATTGCTTGACAAAATAAACCATTCATCTGAGGTAATCCAGTACGGTAATTAATTGTTTCAGCGGTCAGAACTTCACCATAACTCATTTCTGTCATATCAGCAGGTGACATTAAGTTTAAACTAATAGAATTTACATTTTTGAGGTTGGTTGGAATAGCTACGTAAGGCATAAAATAAATAAAGATAAAGGTTACTAATCTGATGTCGAAAGGTAAATAGGAATTTATCCAGTATTTTTCATAATCAAAAGGTTTCAAAAATTTATTAAAAAAAATTAAATATTATGAATCAATAAACGTAAAAACATACATTTACAAAAAGTTTAGGTATATAAACATTTTTATTCAACAAAGTATAAAGAAAATTAAATGTATTTTTATTTTACAATCTAATAAAGTTTACTATCTCTAATATTAACACTTTAATTAATATACACTAATATTACAACTATAGCAAATAAGTTATAAAATTCATACTTGTATTAAAAAAGCTTTTAAATTAAAAGATAAAAACAAACATGAGTTTAAGCATGTTGAGTTTATTTCAAAAAAGACGTATGGTAAATTTAAAAAAATTAAAGCGAAAGTTCATCTACAAAATAATAATAATAAAAAAACTACCAAATAGGTAGTCAATTTTTTAATCAAATAAAAAACATTTTGTGTTTGTGCATTATTCAGTAACCAAGAAACGATATCACCAGACTATAGATCAATGTATAAATACATTTTTTTAATTATACTCTATTCAAATATAAAGAAGTTTGGATTTTTTGTTATTCTAGATAACATAATATATATTACAAACAAAGGTTTGTATCAATCAAGTGAGTTAAGTATAAAACTTTTACTCGAATCTCCTTAAAAAGGAGGTAATCCATCCACAGCTTCCGCTACGGATGCCTTGTTACAACTTAAATTCAGTCACTGAGCTAGCCTTCCATTCCAAAACTGAAATTTTGGGGCTCTCTCAATTCCCAAACCTTGATGGGCAGTGTGTACAAAACCCGAGAACGTATTCACCGCGACGAGGCTGATTCGCGATTACTAGCAATTCCAGCTTCATGGAGTCGGGTTGCAGACTCCAATCCGTACTTAGGGAGGTTTTAATAGATTTGCTTGGCCTTGCGACTTAGCTGTCTCGTTGTACCTTTCCCATTGTATCATGTGTGTAGCCCTGGACATAAGGGACACGCTGATCTGACGTCATTCTATCCTTCCTCCCGTTTAAACACGGGCAGTCTCTCTAGACATTAAATAACTAGAGATTAGAGTTGCGCTCGTTTTCGGACTTAACCGAACATCTCACGACACGAGCTGACGACGACCGTGCATCACCTGTGAAAGCTTCTAGCAAGCTAGATCATCAGTGTTTCCACCTTTTACTACTAACATGTCAAGCCCAGGTAAGGTTCCTCGCTTAATATCGAATTAAACCACATGATCCACTGCTTGTGCGGGTTCCCGTCAATTCCTTTGTGTTTTAGCCTTGCGGCCGTACTATACAGGCGGAGTGCTTATAGCGTTAGCTTTTGCCACTAAATCAGATTGATTTGACCTAATAGCAAGCACTCATCGTTTAGGGCGTGGAATACTAGGGTATCTAATCCTATTCTCTCCCCACGCTTTCGTCCTAGCAGTGTCAGGATACACCCAGTAGTCTGCTTTCGCTTTTGGCGTTCCTTTACATATCAACGGATTTCACCCCTACTTGTAAAGTTCCAACTACTTTTTTGTACCTCAAGTCTAGCAGTTTCCGAACCAAACACGCAGTTAAGCTGCGGTCTTTCAATTCGGACATACTAAACAACCTTCGGAACGCTTTACGCCCAATAAAACCGGATAACGCTTGGAGCCTCTGTATCACCGCTGCTGCTGGCACAGAGTTTGCAGCTCCTTTCTAGAGATCTCTTCAAAATTTAGTAGATCTCCACAGAAGTTTACGACCCGAGGGCCTTCATCCTTCACGCGGCATGGCTCGGTCAGGGTTTCCCCCATTGCCAAAAATTCCCCACTGCTGCCACCCGTAGGTGTCTGGGCCGTGTCGCAGTCCCAGCGTGCCTAATCGTCCTCTCAGACTAGGTACCCGTCTTAGGCTTGGTGAGCTATTACCTCACCAACTACCTGATAGGAAATAGGCCTTGTCAATAGCGGTTTACACCTTTAATCTTACGATCACATTTGGGATTACCTAGTCTTTCAACTAGCTATACCAAACTATTGGGAAGTTCCTATTTATTACTCACTCGTTTGCCGCTGATCATTTTTATGTATTGCTACACAAGAAATCACCGCTCGACTTGCATGTGTAAAGCCTGCCGCCAGCGTTAATCCTGAGCTAGGATCAAACTCTCAAAAAGAAAATAGCGTTATCTTGGTTACTGAATAATACACAAAATATGTTTTTTATCTGTAAATTTCTGCGTTGACAAGTGTCTCACAGCACCCCAGTATTATAGAAAGAATTTATTAATCTTGTCAAGAGATAACAATTTAAAAACCACTTTTGATATTGGTTTTTACTTCAATAAAACCTGACTATATCTAAAAATTATTCAATTTAAACTTCGATTAAAATAGTATAAAAAATAGTATAAAAAAACTAATATATTGACACCTAGACAACAAAATCAAAATTGTTATAGTATGTTTTTATGTCATTTTATAAAATATTAGTTCTTGGTGCTGGTGGACACGGTATTTTATCTCTTAGGAATCTGTTTGAAGAGGAAAAAATTGATTTTAAAATATTTTATAATACAACTGATTGGGGAGGTAGTTACGGTCTGTGGGGAAGATTATTGGAATATAATAATCACGAATTAAATCAAAAACTACACAATCAAAAACTTCCAGTACTACCTTTTGCTGATCCTAATAAATTAATTTGTTTTTACTTAGAAAAATCTGGGATTGATCCAAAATTGTATTTTGACTTTAGATCAAACAATCAAAAAGAACATGTGTCTGCAATTAATAAAATGTTTGATAAAATAAAATTGACCAATGATCAAAAATCAAAATTTTTAGAGTATTTTGGTATAGTTTGGTATTATTATAAGCAAAATAGATTTAATTTGGAGTATGAGAGCAAATTATGTCTGGGTTATATATTTCAGTCTTTTTTATATTCAAGCCTTGGTGGTATGAAAGCCTGGAATACATTTTATCAAAATATTGGAATATTACCAAAAAACATTGAGATATGTTTTAGTGGCGATGATAGAAATATATTAGCTGGTAATGATATAAGCCTAGAGCGTGTTATTGGGGAAGACAAATTAGACACATATCAAAGTCCGATACTTCCTAACAGTTTGGAACTACTAGATATATACCATCAAACAATAAACTGCAATCGATTAACCGTAGATTGCGTTGAGCAATCAGATTTGATTATAATACCAAATGGTTCAGTAGCAAATTGGTTACCACTAACAAACGACTCAACATTAAAAACAACATTAAAAAGTAAAAAAATTGTTTGGATAACCAATCCTTACCGCACTCACAACGAATTGATAAACCCTAACTATTACCTATATTTGAAAGAAAATGATTTTAACTCTATTCCACTTGCTCAATTAAATGGAATTAAAAACAAAGGTTTTTGGAATGTACTGGAACAAGATAAACAAGGCAAATATAAACCAAAAGATATAGCAAATCAAATTTTAAAAATAATCGAAGAATAAAACTGTATTAATTATGCCCACAGCATCTCTTAGAGCTCCAGAAGGTTATCACCTTGTGAATATAATGCAATCTTGTATGCATGTAAGGTTAGACTTATTTTTAAAATTTGGAGGTCATCCAGGGGCAGCTGGCTTTACATTGATAAAAGAAAATTTGATAGAGGCTAAACATTTGATGAGTTCACAAGTCAAGCCAAATACACAAGAACCAATTAAGTTTAATCAAAACATTGAAACACCAAAGGAATGGAATAATTTAATATGTAAAAAAAATATAATCTGGATAAAAATACAAAATTTAGATATTAATCTACTGAATCAAGTTTTTGAGTTAGATCCATTTGGTCAAGACTTCCCTTTACCTAGTTTTGGTTTCAAATTAAGCCAAGAAGATATTTTGAATTATTCTTTAATGGGAAACGATAATCAACATTTAAAAATAGAAGTTAATGGTTTCAAAATATTATATTTTAATGCTGATAAAAAAGTAATTGAATACGTAAAAAATCCAATTGAAA
Source organism: bacterium (assembly GCA_043764315.1). Taxonomy (GTDB): domain Bacteria; phylum Patescibacteriota; class JACMRA01; order JACMRA01; family JACMRA01; genus JAYTWQ01. The sequence goes on from JAYUKQ010000086.1 coordinate 14,423, forward strand.
TGATGTGGATAATTGCCAAACCTAATAAAAGTAGTTTTAGACAAAAAACTTCTGTGGATTTGATTTTAGAAAAATTTTATGTGAACAAACAAACTGAATGACAATCATAGTTGATTTGAGGTGTTTGAACTATAAACCAATAACTGGTGTCAATGCTTATTGTATAAGATTTTTACACTGCTTGTATATTAATAAAAATAAATATTCGCAATTTAAAATACTGGGTTTAGGTCTGCACAAGAATAGACAAATAGAACTAAATAAAGATTTCTATTTTTTTGAGATGTTGTTTGAAGGTCATTTGACACTGGGTGAATATCTTAATACTAGTACTAAAAATAGTAGACTCAATGAAATAAAAACAATCGGTAGTTTGTATACCAAAAAAAATATTAATAGCTCAAAAGTTAAGTTTTTTGACTTGTTACTATTACCTCAACCTAGACCAATTTTAAAACACCCAAACACAAAATTAATTACGGTTGTTCACGATATATTTTCAATTCTAGACAGGAGTAGCAATTTGACGCAAAAAATAATATACTCAAAAACAACCCTAAATAAAATTCTATCAGAGAGTCAAAAAACTATAGTAAATTCAATGGCAACTGGTTATGATATTCAAAAATATTTTAAAAACAAAAGCCAAATCAATCTAGTCTACCCAAGCCTCCCCAAGTTAAGTGAGATATCGACAAAGGTGTTTTTAACAGAGGGTGAGGTGGGTAAGTATTTAAAAAAAATAACCAAAAAACCCTTTATATTAGCTTTATCAGGTATAGAAAAGAGAAAAAATTGGTTAAATTTAATCAAAGCTTACAATATCCTAGCTCAAAAAAATCAAGAATCACCAAGTTTAATTCTAGCAGGAACAATTGTTGATCAAAAATATTATAAACAAATACTTAACCTGATTCAAAAGCTTAATCTAAAATCAATTATTTGGTTTTTGAACCCCACCGAGGAAGAAAAAGAGTTTTTACTAAAAAATTGCTGCTTATTTGTGTACCCATCAATTTATGAAGGTTTTGGTTTTCCAATATTAGAAGCTCTACAGTTTGAAACCAAGGTGTTAACCAGCTCCATTTCTAGTATGCCCGAGGTGGGTGGGCAAAATTGTAAATATATCAACCCATTTAACCCGTTAGATATTTTTTTTGGTATAGTGAATAATCTGAATAAAGAAAAAACACGAGAACAAAATTGTGTAGTTAAATTTGATTGGTTGGAGTTAGAGGTTTGGTTAGAAAAAAATGTTTTTGAATACCTAAAAACCTCCAAAGAATAAAAAAATATTAACAAAAAATGTCTATAAAAATGTCTATAACCTTTTTAAAATTAACACAAAAAACACCCAAAAAGCTCTTGTTTATCAGCAAAAAAAGAGTTTTAGACAATGTCTATAAGTGTCAGCAGCTATACTAAACAGGTTATTTTTTGAATAAAAGCTTTAAAATAGACTATTTTGAGTTGTTGAGTCTAAAAACCCCTCAAACAAGGTAAAAATGAGCATAAGTGAGTGTATAACTAACTATTAACATTTACGATAAAAACTATTAAATAATGGCTTTTGGTAGAATGTTTTTAAAAAAAAGACTTTAATTAATAGTTTTTAAAAAATAATTACTTGTTTAATATAGCTGCTGACACTTATAGACATTTTTAAAAAAAGTTATAGACATTTGTTCATAACTTTCATAACTTTTTGAGGTGAGTAAAAAGTTATAGACATTATCGACAATTGTCTATAACTTTATAGACACGAATAACGTCTACAATAAAAGGAAAGAGAGAGTTATCGACAACTTATCGACAACTTATTACTACTGTTAAATTATTTTATATATTAAAAAAGAGAGTAAATGGTATAGAACAAAATTACAAAATAAAGAGCCATAGAAAATGGTTGACAAAATTACAAAAAAATTGATCATAATTACATATGTCAAAAGACTCTTTCAAGCAGGAAATATATAAGTACAATTCGCCTAAATACTTATCAGATTTAAGCTTTACACCAAACCCAAACAATTTTATAACAGTTAGAGGTGCAAAAGAACACAATCTAAAAGATGTTTCAATAGTTATTCCAAAAAATAAATTGGTTGTTTTTTCTGGTCTTTCTGGCTCTGGTAAATCATCACTCGTGTTTGATACAATTTATGCCGAAGGTCAAAGACGGTATGTAGAATCCCTATCCAGTTATGCTAGACAATTCTTGGGTTTAAAGGAAAAACCTCAAGTTGGTTCAATTGATGGCTTGAGTCCTGCCATATCTATTGATCAGAAATCAACCTCACATAATCCAAGATCTACAGTTGGTACCACTACTGAAATATATGACTATTTGAGACTTCTGTTTTCTAAGGTTGGTATTCAACACTGTCCAGTCTGTCAATCACTAGTTTCGGGTGAAAGTGTTACCCAAATCGTTGGTAGAATATTAGAGCTAGAAAAAGAAACTAGAATTATAGTTTTAGCTCCGATTGTCTCTTCTCAAAAAGGTTGGCACAAACAACAAATTTCAGAAATTAAAAAATCTGGATTTAAACGTGTTAGGGTTGATGGAAAAATAATTTTGATAGAAGAGGCTGAAAAATTAGACCTTAATAAACAAGAAAAACACAGTATTGAAGTTGTTGTTGATCGTCTTGTTGTTGATGAAGATAACCGCCAAAGATTAATAGAGTCTGTCGAGGTCTCCCTTAAACAGGGTAAAGACAAGATGATGATACTACACACCAACCCTGATGGTATTGAGAGGGTTTTGTATTACAACAAAAACAAAGCTTGTCCCAATGGTCATGGTACACCAGCTGACACTGAACCAAGATCTTTTTCTTTTAATTCACCTCATGGAGCCTGTACACTCTGTACTGGACTTGGGGTCGTAACTCAAATTGATGTTGACCTTGTTATTCCGTCTAAGACATTATCGATTATGGAGGGTTGTATAAGACCACTATCTCAACTTAGTCTTTCAGGTGGTTGGTTAACTAAAACACTTGAATCGATAGCTTCTAAGCTTAATTTCAAGTTAACAGAACCGTGGCAAAACCTATCAGAGGAGCAAAAATTAGCTATTTTGTACGGTTACGAACCCTTAAAATTCGAAGGTGTTATTAAGAACCTAGAAAGAAGGTACAAAGAAACCACTTCTGATTCCGCCAGAAAAGATATAGAAAGTTATATGACCAAAAAAGTTTGCCCGGATTGTCACGGAGCTAGGTTGAATAAAGATAGTTTGGCAGTTTATATTTGTGGTAAAAACATTTCTGAAATATCATCTTGGCCAATTTCAACTTGCTACAATTTTTTTGTTGAGCTGATGAATCCCGAAACAACCAAATTCAATTCTAGAGATTATGAAATATCCAAAATGATAGTTAAAGAGATAACTTCCCGTCTCAAATTCTTGAGTAATGTTGGTCTTGATTATTTAACTTTGGCTCGTTCCGCAGACACCCTTTCTGGTGGTGAAGCGCAGCGTATTCGATTAGCAACTCAAATTGGTTCTGGCTTAACTGGTGTTCTTTATATCCTTGATGAGCCATCAATTGGTTTGCATCAACGTGACAACGTTAGACTACTTGAAACTCTCAAATACCTAAGAGATCTTGGAAATACTGTTTTAGTCGTTGAGCACGATGAAGACACTATTAGACAATCTGATTTTTTGGTAGATGTTGGTCCAGTTGCTGGTAAGAATGGTGGTCAAATAGTTGCAATGGGAACACCCGAAGACGTTATGAAAAATGACAATTCGCCAACTGGTAGGTTCCTTTCTGGTAAGGACAAAATTGAACTACCAAAACAAAGACGAGAAGTTGATTTTAATTCAAAACCAAAAGATAAAAACGGTCAGAAATTTGTAAGTATTATCAACGCCAATGAGAATAACCTTAAAAATGTAACAATTCACCTACCTCTTAGAAAATTCGTTGCTGTAACTGGTGTATCTGGTTCTGGAAAATCCACAGCTATTAATGATATATTATCTAATCATTTGATGAATTATTTTTATGACTCACACTTACCTATAGGAGATTTTGAAGAGATAACAGGTCTTGAGAATATCGACAAGCCAATTATTATTGATCAGAGTCCAATTGGACGTACACCACGTTCTAATCCAGCTACTTACACAGGTTTGTTCACACCTATTCGTGAATTATTTTCAGAAATACCAGAATCGAAGGCTAGAGGTTACACACAAGGTAGGTTTTCTTTTAATGTTCCAGGTGGTCGATGTGAAACATGTCAAGGTGATGGTTTGATAAAAGTTGAAATGAGTTTTTTACCTGATGTGTATGTGGTTTGTGAAGATTGTCACGGAAGACGATACAATAGAGAAACTTTGGACATTACTTATCGGGATAAAAATATTTCTGATATCTTAAGTATGAATGTGGAGGAAGCTTCTGAATTTTTTGCCAATCACAAGTTGATCAAAAGAAAATTAGATACTTTGATACATGTTGGTATGGGATATATTACACTGGGTCAATCCGCAACCACACTTTCTGGTGGTGAAGCCCAGAGAATAAAACTAGCAACAGAGTTATCTAAAGTTGGAACTGGTAACACACTCTACATTCTCGACGAGCCAACAACTGGTTTGCACCCACTAGATGTCAAATTATTACTTGATGTTTTGCACAAGCTTGTCGATAAAGGTAATACAGTTCTGGTTATCGAACACAACTTAGATGTTATCAAAACAGCTGATTGGGTTATTGATCTTGGTCCAGAGGGTGGTGATATGGGTGGTCACATTGTTGCTGTTGGCACTCCAGAAACAGTAGCCAAATCCAAAGGTTCTTACACAGGTCAATTTCTTAAGAAAGTTATAAAATAGTTATTCAAAACCAATTTACAAAAGTCAATATAAATTTTTATAAATTTATTACAGGTTGCTACTCACTATTAGGCTCAAAAAAGACTACCACCACTAAAAAAAATCAATACAAGTTTTTTATTCGATTAAAAATATCATCCACCTACCCACAAGAAAGAGCTTAGTTAGGATTGTCAAAGTTTGTTAAGTTTGGGGTAGTTTACTCTTGACAAGTTGAACCTTCTATATCTCACTTGTGGAGATTTTGTGGAGATTTTCTGTTTCAATCAAATCTTTTTAAATTTAAATTTATGTCTATTTCAGCATCTAATCTATACTTTCTTCCATCTGGTACAGTCGAAGAATTCAATGTTATCATCGAGATCCCTTACGGTTCACAAAACAAATATGAACTTGATCCCTCTACTGGAGCTGTATTTTTAGACAGAGTTCTTTTCTCATCTGAATTTTACCCTTTTAATTATGGCTTCATCCCTTCCACCAAAGCCCCAGATGGTGATGCACTTGATGTAGCTGTGTTTTTGACTAATCCAGTCCCACCAGGTGTTGTGGTTAAGGCTAGAGCAATTGGAATTATCAAAAAAATTGACTCTGGAGATCAGGACAACTGTATACTTGCAGTTCCAATCAACGATCCAAGGTTTAAAGATATTACAGATATTTCACAATTACCAAAACACAAAATTCTTGAAATTGAGGACTTTTTTGCTTGTTACAAGAGGCTCCAAAATAAAGTTTGTACGATTGAGGGAACTTTTGGTAGGGAAGAAGGAGAAAAAGAAGTAGAATCTCACCTTAACAATTACCTATCACCAGAATCCAAATAGTTCTTACGTAAAAAAGTAATATTAATTATTGTATTATTTAGTAAATATTTCTTAATCTTTTAAAGATTATTGTATTGACAAAATATCAAAAAATAGTCTAAACTAACAATCACTAACCTAAGTCAATTTTTGGCTAAACTAAATTATAATTATATGGCTACCCCAAAATCCAAAAAAACTAACATCGTCAACCTCTTAAAAAATGAAGTCAGCTCCCAAAAATCAATTGTTTTTGTAACAACTAAAGATACCAAGAAAACTGTAAATTCAATTGCTAACTTCGATCTTAGATCAAAATCTTACCATTCTGGTCTCAAAGTTTCCATAGTCAAAAATTCACTTATTCAAAAATCATTCAACACTGTATCAAAATTAACTGGTCAAACTTATATGGCTTATTTAATCAAAACGGAAGATACAAATGAAGTAATTGTTCCTAAATTGTTTATTAAGATGATCAGTAGTGATTTCCCAGATCAATTTAATGTTGTAGGAGCTTTGATTAACGGAGAATTTGTAGATGCTGCAGAAGCGATTAAGTACTCTAATATACCAACTAAAGATGAATCTTTGGGTATGGTTGCTGGAGCGTTAAATCAAGTTGCTGCTGGAATAGCTAGGGCTGTCAAAGCTATTAGTGAAAAGTAATTGTTTATTATACACCCAAAAAAATTAATCCTGACTAGTATCAGGTTTTTTTTAATTACAAGCAATAACCCTATACACAATAAAAAATTATCTTGACAAGAAAATCAAACTTATGTTAACATAACCTAGATGCTGTCTAAACTTCTGTCGGTTTAGATTTTATTTTATTGTAAAATTCATCTGCAATTTTGTTAATATGTCCAAAACTCAACAAATCATCGACCAATTAAAAGAGCTATCCTTGATGGAAGCCGCTGAATTGGTAAAATCTATAGAAGAAACCTTTGGCGTATCTGTTGCTGCCCCTGTAGCTGTTATGGCTGCCGCCGGTCCTGTAGCTGCCGCTGAAGAAAAGACTGAATTCAATGTTAAAGTAACTGAGGTTCCAGCTGATAAGAAAATCTCTGTAATTAAAGCTGTTAAGACACTTTTGAATATTGGTCTAGCTGATGCTAAAGCTAAAGTGGAATCTGCTCCTTTTGTATTATCTGAAGGTGTTAACAAAGAAACTGCCGAAGCTCAAAAATCTCAATTAGTTGAAGCTGGTGCTGTGGTTGTGCTTGAGTAATTATAAACCCAAATTACACCATTATGTTAAGTTTAGCTAATCTATATCAATTGGGTACACACCGTGGAAACAGCAAATCTAAGCTTAATCCGAGACTAAAAAATCGTGTGTATTCATACAAAAAGAATCTCTGTACTATTGATTTGGTCTCTACAATGGATTCCATTGTCAAAGTTAAAGATTTATTTCAAAAACTAGGTCACAAGAAAAAACAGATTTTAATTGTTGGTACATCTAATCATCTTTCTACCAATGTTCCTGAAATGGCTAAGCTGTTTACTAGTAACGAAATGCCTTATATCAACGCTCGTTGGTTGGGTGGTACTTTGACCAATTGGGTAACAATTAAGAAAAATCTAAAAATTCTTGAAAAACTAGAAAATATTCGAAATGATGAAAAATTTTTTGGCGCTTTAGCTCGCAATGAACAATTAAGTATTTCTCGCAAAATTGTGAAAATGAACAAGTTTTTTGTTGGTTTAAAAAACCTAAAAACTAATCGTCCTGGAGCTATTTTGGTTTTAGATTCAGCTTTAAATGATATTGCTATCAAAGAAGCTGAATTGGTTGGAATCCCTGTTGTCGCTTTGACTAATACTTTCATCCAAACTTTACCAAAAAATTCAAGTTACACTGTGTTGTGTAACAACAACTCAATTAATGCAGTTGACTTTATTGTCAAAGAGTTTGTTGATTCATACAACATTGGTTTAACAATGGCTATTGAGTCGGTTCAGAAGGAAAAATCTGAAAAGACTGCCAAGGTTGAACATATTGTAAGCGAAGAAGTTGTTGCTTAACTAACTCCAACTTAAACGACTAAATTAGATTTATATACAAAGTAATTATAATTTTTTAAGCTAATTTTATAATTCCAATTAAAGTATTCCAATAGTTTTAACTTAAAGAATATTTTTTATTTTTAGTAAAATCTAATTTAGTCATTTTAAATTTAATTTTTAATCACTATGGCTTGGCAAAAAAACAAAATTTTGTTGGTTTCTGTGGAAGAGGTAACTCAACCTGATGGAACTATCAAGAAAGTCTATCATCGCTACGTGGTCAACAAATCCAAAGCAAAAGGTAAACCAATAAAAAAATTGGAACTTAAACGCTATAACCCTATTCTTAGGAAGCATGTCATTTATAAAGAAACAAAGTACAAATAATATATGTTTAAAAGTAAATCCCGCGGTGCTATTTCTAAGAAAATTAAGGTAACTAATGGAGGAGATACCTCAAAAGGTAAATTTAAAATTGGTACAATTGGTCGTTGTCACCGCATGATCAAAAAAAATCGCCAACGTGTTTTGAACGGTAAGAAAAAGACTATGTTAAACATGTCTACTCACGCTCGTTTCAAAGCTATGTTGTAATTTTCCGTTAATAATCTATTCTGAAACATGTCCAGAGTCAAAAAAGGTGTCGCCGCCTTAAAACATCGCAAATACCTTCTGGCCAGAGCAAAAGGGTTCCAAAATGCAGCTAAGTCAAAATTTAGGATTGCTAAAGAAAGACTGCTTAAAGCGGAATCCAATGCTTACAAATCAAGAAAACTACGCAAAAGAGAATTTCGTTCTTTATGGATTACCAGAATTAATGGTGCTCTAGACCAAATCGGTAGTGCAATGAATTATTCAACATTCATCAATCTATTGACCAAATCTGGATCAGCTTTAAATCGAAAATCTGTATCCGAAATTGCGCTTCGTGATCTTGAGGCCTTCAAGAAGTTGGTGGCTGGCTTAACTAAATAACTTTCACAATTATGTCCCGTGTTGGTAAAAAAGTAATACAAATCGATCAAAGCGTTAAGTTTGAACTTAATGGAAATCAAGTCGTTGTATCTGGTCCGAAAGGCTCCATTTCTGCGGCTATATTAGATTTCATTATTATCGAAAACGCTGAAAACAGTCTACAAATTTCTGTTAAAGATCCTAAAAGTAAATTCCAAAAAGCTGTGTGGGGAACAACTAGAGCTATTTTAGCAAATATGGTAACTGGTGTAACAACTGGTTTTACCAAAGAGGTAGAATTAAATGGTGTAGGTTTCAAAATGGAACTTTCTGGTCAAACTTTGACTGCTTACATTGGTTTCTCTCATCCTGTTAAATTAGACGTTGATCCCGCAATCAAACTAGTTTTGAACAAAAATCTTCTTACTGGAACTTCTCATGACAAACAACTATTGAATAACTTCTTTGGTAATTTGCATGAGATGAAACCCTGTGACCCTTATAAGCACAAAGGATTCAAGTTCCCAGGTCGATTCTACATCAAGAAAGTTGGTAAAAAAGGTGGTAAAGGTAAGTAGAGTTAAAATACAAAATTAAAAATGCAAATCTATTTGGTAATTTAATTTTTATTATCTATCTTTTCATTGTTAGTTTTTTATCTTAATCTCAACAAACTTAATCAATTTTTAGTTTATATTCATATTCTATGTCTACTCAAGCAATTAGAAAACGAAGAACTACTCAAAAAATTACTTACTTCTATCCAGTCTTGACTGTGTCTCGATCCAATAAGAATATTATGGTTCAAGTTATTAGTCCAGAAACTAGACAAGTAGTTTTTACAGCTAGTTCTAACAAATTAACTGGTATTAGCAAATCAGATCAATCTATTTCGATAGGTAAGACTGTGGCTGATTGGTTAAAAACTAACAATATGCCTCAAGCAGTTTATAACCGTAATGGTTACCTTTACCATGGTAGAGTAAAAGCTGTTGCTGAAGCTGTTCGTGAAGCTGGGATTATCATTTAATCCCTTTCTTTTTTAAATTTAATTATGCAGAAGCTTTAATTCTTATTTTACCTTAAGTTTGATTGTCAATCTGAATAAATTTCAGAATCCATTAAATTATAACTTAATAATAAAAGAGTTAAACCCTCCGCTATGACACATATTTTTATGTCAGAAGTACAAATAACCCCAACTCCAACAACTCCAGTAGTTTCAACTGCTCCAAAACCAGTTCAAAAAACTGAACGTACAGGACAAGCTAGTGGCCAAAATAATGGTCAACGTCGATCCTTTAACAGAACTCGTGATGGTAATTCATCCGCTCCTAGTGCAACTGGAGGAAGTCGTTTTGGTCGCCCTGGTCAAGGTGATCGCCGAAATAGTAGTGATCGCCCAAGTGGTCGCAACGATAGAGCTGCCGCTGGTCGCCCTGGTGGTCGCAATGATCGCCGCCAAAAAGAAAAAGAAGAACCCTTGTATGAATCTAAAGTGATCGAAGTTCGTCGCGTTACTCGTGTAGTAAAAGGTGGTAAAAGAATGAGATTTTCAGCTTTAGTAGTTGTCGGTGACCGAAATGGTAAAGTAGGATTTGGTTTGAAAAAAGGTTTAGATTTTGCAGATGCTGTTGCTAAGGCAACAAAAAAAGCAACCAATTCAGTTATTAAAGTTAGCTTGGATAAGAACAAATCTATCTCCTTTACTTCAAACACAAAACACAAATCTGCGGAAATATTTCTCAAACCAGCTACTCATGGTACTGGATTAATTGCTGGAGGTTTTGTGCGTCCAGTTCTAGAACTGGCAGGTGTGGAAAATGTTTACTCTAAGATCAACAGAACTCGTAACAAGATTCCTGGTGTTCAATGTGTAATCAAAGCTCTTCAAAAATACTCCAATAACAAGCAATAATTATAACTAATATTTTATTATGTCTTCAAATATAGAATTAATCAAAACTATTCGTTACAAAACTAACTTGTCTTTCAAAGATATCAAAAACGCCATTGAAGCTCTAAACACAGATAATGAGGTGGAAATTATTGATTATTTAAAGAAGCAAGGGGTTCTAAAATCTGCAGCAAAAGAAGGTCGTGAAGCAGCTCAAGGTTCTATATTCACGTATACTCACGAAATGAGAATTGGTGTAATGATAGAAATCAAATGTGAAACCGACTTTGTAGCTCGTGGTGAAGACTTCCAACAATTAGGTAAAGAGCTTTGTTTACATATCGCCGCTTATCAACCAAAATTCGTTTCCGCAGAACAAGTATCTAAAGAATATATCGAAAGTGAACTTGCCTTAGCCAAAACTAAATTGGAAGAAGAGGGCAAAGCCAGTGAAATGATTACCAAAATATTGGAGGGTAAAAAATCTAAAATGGCTAAAGAGGTTTCACTTCTATCTCAACCTTTCTTGATGAATATGGAAATTTCAGTCGATGAACACGTTCGTCAATTAATGGCAAAATCAGGTGAAAACATACAAGTTAGCAAGTTTGTGGTGTATAACCTAAATGGGTAGAATATATGTCTGAAAAATTACCAGAAATAGCTGTTGGTTATATTCAAGTTGACTATACCCCCCCCCACATCAGAACTTGAACAGATAAGAAAAAATATTGGAGCTGCCACTGATTCACAGATAGTTTTTGCTGAAAATCCTATTATGCCCGAAGGTAACACTGTTGCTTTTGGAACTGCACCAGATGGAACACCAAAAAGTGGAGCTATTTTTGTAATTGGTGAACCCAACAGAATTGGTAGAACAGATTAAAAGTAATAGAACACAATTTTTAACAAATTAACAACTCAAAAATGTCTCTTACTGTAGATTGTCAAAATCGAGTCGTAACTGGCCACGCTGTTCGAAAACTTCGTCGTGAAGGAATCATGCCAGCTGTCGTATACGGCGCCAAAATGGAACCTCTAAATATTCAACTCAATCTTAATGCCTTTGTAAAAATTGCTAAGTTATCTGGCAAAACTCAACCAATCACTCTTGATGTTGAAGGAAAGACTTTTTTAGTCAAAATCCACCAAGCTGATCTTCATCCTGTGCGTGATACCTTCCGACACATTGACTTCTTAATAGTCAAATAATTACAAATATTAATTTTAAGACGAATATGCTTACTCTATCCAATCTACCAAAAACAGTCATCAAACAATCTCGGAGAATCGGTCGTGGTATCGGTTCAGGTAAAGGTAAAAATGCTGGTCATGGTCACAAAGGTCAAATCAAACGAAATGGTGGTCGCAAGGCAACTGTAGGTTTTGAAGGTGGTCACGCCTCTTTGATCAAAAGAATCCCAAAATATCGTGGTTACAATAATCCAGGTAGACTAAATCTCGATATGGTTACTTTGAACATTGGTGTAATTGCTAGATTTTTTGAAACAGGTGAAATGGTTAATATTGCAACTTTGCTGTTAAAAGACTTAGCCAACAAACACACTAAAAAAGTTAGAATTATCAAAAGTGGTGATGATCGAGGTAAAAAATTTTCTTTCGGTGAAGAAGTTTATCTAACCAAAGGTGCTAAAGACTTTTCAATAAACAATTAATTATGAATTTTGAATCATTGATTAGTTCTAATATTGAAGAAGAAGGTACAGTTGCCAAAGATAATTCTTGTGTAAATAGTACCTGCTCAACATCTGGTTGTTTAGAAACACTAAAATATGGATTTGAAACATATTAAGCAGTCAATCTTACAAGCTTCTCTTTCTATAGAGAGGTGTTTTGTTAATAGTAATTTTAAAATTAACCCTAATCAAGTTGTTAATAATTTCTTTAGTGACGATTTTAGTTACACTAGTTTTAACAATATCTGCTTTGAATTAGCACCTAACGAAACGCTATTGATTTTTAAATTAAGATCTAGGAGTTCTTTTAGTTTGCAGTTAATACATATGATGAGTCATCTTGATGGATCACTTTTGGAAGTTGGAGCAAACATTCAAACAGTTGGTCATTTGGTTAAGTTTCATTTCCTAGCTGATTACTTTTTTTCTCACAAAAAAATAAATTACTACTGTAGGGATCTGTTCTGGTTTAGTCTTGAAAGGATAGTATGGAATCATTTAAAATTTTATACCAACAATAAGGATAATTCAAGATTAGTTGAGTTATTTTTGTGCTTATGTTTATTGCAAGATTTGGTACTTAAGAAAGATAAATGGCGACTAAAACATTTGATTAAAATTGTAAAAAATAAAATAACGTCAAAAAACCAAACTAAAATTGAATTATCAGGAATGGTTGCAGTTATATATCGCTCTATCAAAGATGAATTATACTCTAAAGGTGATTATTCTTTGAAACATAAAAAGAAATTAAAAAACTTTCTAAAAAAACAATCTAAATATTGGAAGCAAATATGTCTCGGTGTTGAACAAAATTGCAAATATGAGGATGTGTTAGATTTAATTTTACTTCAGTTGAATACATATATCAAAAAATAATCACATGTTTACAATGCAAGTGTTGTATTAGACATTACAATGAATTAAAGCTATTTTCTTGACAAAAATGCTGTAACTTGTTTAACTAACTAAGTTGTCTTGGGGTGTGTAGCTCAGCTGGTTAGAGCACTTCACTGATAATGAAGAGGTCACAGGTCCGAGTCCTGTCACACCCACCACACCTAAAATTCTTATGGATTATTGCTCCAATTTATTACTAGTAAATAACTTACAATAGGATAAAACTCTGGATTAATAGTTCTTTTTTATTATATCGACTTTTACGAATAATTTTTTTATATATGTCTTCCAACTTATTTTTAAATAACCACCCTGAAGTCAAAGCTAATTTGGTCAAGAATTCTGATCAGAACTATACTTTAATAATTGAACCTTTGTATCCTGGATACGGTTACACAATTGGCAATTCTCTGCGTAGAATATTTCTATCGTCTATTCCAGGTTTTGGTATAACTAAAATCAAAATTAACGATTTGACTCATGAATATCAACCAGTTGCTGGTATTGTAGAAGATGCTTTGCAGATTATACTTAATCTTAAGATGGTTCGTGCTAGAATCAAAACTGATGAAGAAAGAGTTACAATGTCTTTTTCTAGAAATACCGCTGGTAATATCACAGCTGCTGAATTTAAGTCTGCTCATGCTGAAATTATCAACAAAGACCTTCATATTTGTACTTTGAATAAAGGTTCTAAACTTGACATTGAAATTGAAATTTCTCGAGGTGTTGGTTATCTTTCCATGGATGATGTGAATCTAAGTGATAACAAAGATGCTCGTCAAATTTTGGTTGATGCTGTTTTTTCTCCAGTAACTAACGTCTTACTTAACGTATCTAAGGTTAGAGTAGGTGACAAAACCAATTTTGATAAAGTTGAAATCAATTTTGATATTGATGGTTCAGTTGATGCTATTGAAGTTGTAGACTATGCTTTGGATATAATGGCTAATATAATTTCTCAATCAAGAGCTAGTTTATCACTAAAAGTTTCTGATACTTCTCTCTATTCAAATACTCCAACTCACTCACCAGCTGCATTAAACAGCGAAGATGAAATTGATTTGCCAGAAAAAATTCGCAAGATACTAATTAAAAATGAGATACTTACAAACACTCAACTAAAAAATAGAATTGAAGAAGTTCGTGATTTTACTGGAATCGGAGCTAAAGCCTTGGAAGAAGTTCAAAATTACCTAAACAATCTATAAAATATAATTCAAAAATATAGAACAAAATATGTCTAACGTCGATTTTTCCAAAGTTGCTACTCTCAAATATTGGTTGGAAGGAACCACAGCAGGTGCCGATGTCAATATCTTACCAGTTGAATTTAATAGTTTCTTTTATTATTTTTACATTTCAGTCTTTTCTGGGTTTTTGATACTTGCTATCGGAATAATGGTTTACAAATTGTTTTTACCTTCAAGTCATCCTCTCCAAAACAAAATTGGCTTTTTATCCCAGAACTTTGTATGGATGGGGATATTGGGAGTTAGTTGGTTCTTAGCCCGCCAAACTGGAATTAGTTTTTTGAGTTCTAGACTTTGGTTGATATTTGGATTTATCTGGTTACTTGCAATTTTTAGTTGGCTCTTTAGATTCTTAATAATTTTTTATCCGCTTGAATTAGCTTTCTACAAAAAACAAAAAACAGAAGTGAAGTTAAACAAAAAATAACACCCTAATTCATATTAGGAGTTTTTTATTTCATTGATTCAATTGTTATTTTATCTTCATTTTCCAAAATAGATTCAGGATTATATCTTATATCTATACGTCAATATATTTTAATTTTATTTGTTCCATTAAAATTGACATTTTGGGATTCACATATAACTTCAATTTGCAAAAGAAAAAAAAGTATTGTATACTCAAATCATTTACAAAAATACAAATAAAAATACAGTTTTATGAACCACGAGTCACACTTTAGGATTCGCACAGTCCAAAATAAATACAAAAAAAATCATATTAGTAGTCTTATTTCGGGTCGCAAATTCAAAGTTGCTTTATCAGTTGTTGGAGTTTATGCAATAGTTGGTGCAGGCGTTGGTTGGTTTTTGATAACACCGAATTCTGATCTTGCAAGTGCTGACAAATTTCAAAATGATACTAGCTTAATTGTTAGATTATCTGAAGAAAAAACAGAAGGTGATAATGTTAGTCTCAAACTAACTATGGATAATACCAACAAAGATATTGAAATTGTTGAAGTAATAAGCGACTTTTACACTTCTGAAAATAATATTAGCTGGCAATCAATGACTCCAATTGTAGCTGGTAATATATCTAGTAATCTGAATCAATTCAATAACCAATCTTTTGTGAATCTTAATCCACTTTCAGCTGGTGAATCAATGCAATATCTAGTTAAAGGTAAAATTAAAAATAAACAAGCCAAAAATATCACTGTCATGAGTCATATCAAATACTCCAAGAACGAAAATCCGTTTGAAGTTAGTTCTAACAAAGTTTTCTTTAGTTTTGAATAATATTTTTCATCTTTTTAGGTGATTTTTTTTGAATCAATATTGATTTGTCATTTGACTTTGGATGTGTAATAATTAGTTTAAGTCTTTTACTTTTTATAATTAAAATACGATTTAAGATTCAATATGATTACAATTTTACGCACACATAGAATAGGTTCCAAGTTTTATGATTTAAAAGAGTTAGCAACAACACCAGAATCAGGAACAGAACCTTTTAATCAACAGGAGTTGGGTGCATTTTTAAAAAAGTTAAAATCAATGAACTTAATTGGATATAAAGGTGACTTTATTTACTCTCATGTACGTAAAGTTGATACTGTTAATAGTGAAACAGGTGAAAAATGTGTTATAGAACTTCCAGTGTTTGTATCTGGTGATATTTGGATTAGAGCATCTCCCTTAGGTGGTGGGAGAGTTACGAGTAATCAATTCAACGGAGCAAAGACTCTTGAAGAAATATACAAACTTGTTAATGGTCGTGAGCAATCTTATGGTACAGATTTAACAGGTGATAGTTTATCTGAATTAAGAAATGCTGCAAGTTCACTAATATCCTAAAAAAACTCAAAAAGTTAATTCACCTAATTAGTGATTTTTTTGTGAAATCTAGTTTTAACCTTGACTTTTTTGAGTGACTAAAATAGCTTTATTAGACAATGATCAAATTTATTAACGTTTCCAAAAAGTACTCCAGTAAAGATGAAGAAAGTCTCAAAGAAATTAATCTTAGCATAATTGCTGGTGAATTCGTATCTATAATTGGTCACTCGGGTGCAGGCAAATCTACTTTACTCAAGCTTTTGACTGGTGAAATCAAACCCGAAATTGGCGGAGCTGTGTGGATCGAGGATATTAGAGTCGACAAAATCAAACCAGAATATTTGCCTTATCTTAGGCGACGAATTGGCGTTGTCTTTCAAGATTACAAACTTCTGTACACTAGAACTATCTTTGAAAATGTATCTATCGCCATGGAAGTTGCTGGAGCGACACCTCAAGATATTAAACGTGATGTACCAAAGCTTTTGGACCTTGTAGGTCTGACTGATAAGTATAATCATTATCCTAACCAACTTAGCGGTGGTGAAAAACAAAGAGTTTCTATTGCTCGAGCTTTGTCACATAACCCAATTTTACTCATTGCTGATGAGCCTACAGGTAACCTCGACAAAGTTAACGCTTACGAAATTATTACTTTACTTCTGAAGATCAACAATTCAGGAACTACAGTTATTCTTTCAACTCATGATCAAGAAATTATCGACAAACTCAAAAAACGTGTAATTACTCTTCAAAAAGGTAAGGTCGTTCTCGATCAACCTGTTGGAATGTACTATATTTAGTTAATAATTAAAAATACAAAATTAATAATATTGGCAATCAATACTTTTAGGTTATTAGTTTTTAGGTTATTAAACACGTTTAAGTTGATAAATTAATATTCTACAACAACTCAAATACAAAAACACAACTCTTCATTTTAAATTCAATATTTATACAAATACACAAATATGTCTGCACTTTCAATAATCAACCTCAAAAAACAATATGGAGACAATGGTACAATAGCAATCGATGGAATCAACCTAGAGGTTGAAGAAGGTGATTTTTTTGCTTTGCTTGGAGCTAATGGAGCTGGTAAAACTACAATTATTGGCATTGTTAGTTCACTAGTTAACAAGACTTCAGGTCAAGTCAAAGTGTTTGGTAACGATATTGATAAAGATTTTAGTCTCGCCAAAAGATTTGTAGGTGTCGTACCGCAGGAATTTAATTTTAGTATCTTTGAAAAAGTTCTCGATATAGTAGTTAATCAAGGTGGTTATTATGGAATTCCAAAATCAGTTGCCGAGCCGAGAGGTGTTGAGATTCTCACTAGACTTGGACTTGGTGACAAATTACAATCTGTGGCTAGGGTTCTGTCAGGAGGAATGAAACGCCGTTTGATGATTGCCAGAGCCTTGATTCACCAACCCAGACTTCTTATTCTGGATGAGCCAACTGCAGGTGTGGATTTGGAACTTAGGCTTGGAATGTGGGAATACCTCAAAGAGCTCAATCATCAAGGTGTTACTATAATTCTAACTACTCACTACTTGGAAGAAGTTGAACAACTGTGCAATAACATGGCAATTATCAAATCAGGCAAAATCGTCACTCAAGGTTCTGTTCATCAACTACTTAGAAGTGTGGAAGAAGAGACTTATCAATTCGATGTTAGTAATTCTAATGGTTTGGAAAAAGTTCTTGGAGGTGTAATAATAGATGAAAATACTTTTGAAATCAAAGTTAATCAAAAACTAGGCTTGAATCATATTCTCAAACAACTTGATGATAATGGAGTTAAAGTATTTGGAATTAGACCCAAAGGTAATCGTGTAGAAGAGCTGTTTATGAGTGTTATTAAGAATTAAAAAACGATTGACACTAACCCAAAAATAAGCAATAGTGTCTATGTATTTGGACTATTCCAAATTAATTTTGAAAAACTAAGAATTATTTTATGATACCACAAGCAATGGAAGCAATTACCGTCAATGGACACTCAACAGAAAAAGATACTAGGGGGGTACAGAATTCAGAAGGAGTAACAAACCCTAATAATCCACTTGAAATAGCACACCAGCTACATAAAGCAAGGCAGGGTACTGAATCTCAATCAGTTACATTTGATCAAAAAACTACTTGTGAGAATGAAGTGCGATGGACTGATGGAGTATCGTTCGCACCAAAAGGTAATGTTATCGAAAAATACGCAGGTGCTTGCAATACAGATGGAGTAGTGTGGACACAACAAACAATAGGTGAAACACCAGCTATGGCGGACATGAAGACATCAAAGAGTGCTATAATTTTCTTTAACTCTGGTAAAACGTTAAATATGCCAGATGGAACCAAAATTGGTTTTAATGTAACCGGAGGAAGTTTTACAAAAGGAATGTATTCTCCCGATGGATCTTCTAGTTATCAACCTTCTACTCAACAAGAAATGATTTCATATTTTCAACAATTTATATCCAACAAATTCGACTTATCTTTGACAGAGGGTGGAATTTTAAAATTTAATCCACGACAAAACACAATATTAGATCAAAGACAAGATGGAATTCGCAGATTAGATATCACCTCACCATAACTTTTCTAAGATTTTTTACATCACACCAACCCTAAACAAGGGGTTTTTGTTTTGGCTTGACCTAAGAATCATAATTAGACACTATTGAAATCAATGTCTATAATCAGTTTGAGTTCCAACAATATTAAGATTAAGCCCTACAATGGGGCTTTTTTGAGTGAGATTATTCACTTTGAAAAGAATCAAGAAATCAAATTATTGGGTAGAGTTGTATCTTTAAGTTTGGATTGTGTAACTGTTCAACCTCTGGGCAATATTCCTTCAATTAATTTGTCCGAGTTAAGAACTCAACCAACTCAAAAACCTATTCAAGTCAATATGTCGCCAACGATAATAGGTCGCAAATTCAATTCCGTTGGTAATCCACTTGATGGATTAGGGGAGATTTTGGAGATTGAAACTGGTGATTTGATAAGTGTTGAGAAAGTTTTGGCATATTCAAAAATTGAAAATATTAGCCAAAGTGAATTATACGAAAATTTGGCTTATTTGACTCAGGACAACTTAGTTCTTGTGATCGTTGGTCAAGCTAATCTTATTAGAGACAGAATATTACAATCTCATTTTCTAACCCAAATTAGTGTACAGTATGAAGTTGGTAATCTATGGACTGATTGGATAATTGCCTTTGAACAAGCTGCAATTGTAGCTCATTATATCGCATCGGTATTGAATTTTGAAGTAATTATCATACTTGATGGTGACCAACAATATAAAGATTCCATATCTCGTCAGAATCAATTTTACACCAAATTTTTAACTGATTTACCAGTAGAAATTACTTATCCAGATATTGTTTCTAGCGGCGATGTAGATTCTAAAATCCAACTGTGGTTAGTTTAGTTCTATTATTAAGCTATAATTAAGCAAAAGTTATTGACCAAAAATTTAGTGTTACCAACAATCTTACAATGCATATTTATTTTTCTGGACTTGGAGGTAGTGGCTTGTGTCCACTTGCTAATTTAGCTGTTGACTGTGGTTATTTGGTTAGTGGTTCTGATCGTGAATTAAGTCAAAATCTTGAGTCTTTATCCAAGCGAGGTATCAAATATAGTTTAGAACAATCAGAATCTGAAATTCAAATTATCCACAAAAAAAATTCAATTGATTGGTTGGTTTACACGTCGGCATTACCAGTTGATCATCCACACATTCTCTTTGCCAAAAAAAACGGAATTAAATTAACTAAGCGTCACGATTTGATTAACACTATTTTGAAGGATAAAAATCTAAAAATGATTGCCGTTGCTGGAACGCATGGTAAAACAACCACAAGTGGCATGTTAGTTTGGCTATTCAAACAACTTGATATTCCAGTTTCGTATTTAATCGGTAGTAATATAAGCTACGGGCGAAGTGGGGAATATGACGCTAAGTCGGAATTTTTTGTTTATGAGTGCGACGAGTTCGATCGTAACTTTCTTAATTTTAAGCCTTATTTGAGTGTAATTCCTAGTTTAGATTTTGATCATCCAGACACTTACAAAGACGAAAAAGATTATGTGCAAAGTTTTATTCAATTTTTTGGTCAATCTCAACAGGTTTTGACTTGGCAACAAATTATTAATTACGCTGAACAATCATCAAACCAAACAACACTAGAAAACCTTAATCTAAACTTGTTGCAAGATAATGATATTGATAATCAAAGTTATTTTGTTAATTCCAATCGTATTACCTTGCCCGGTTTTTATAACCGTCGTAATTCTCTTTTAGCTGTAGTCACAATGATTTCTTGGATTGGATTGGATCACGACAAGATTTTGATAGCTATAAATTCGTTTCCAGGAACAGCAAGAAGATTTGAAGAATTACAGCAAAATTTGTTTTCTGATTACGGTCACCATCCCAAAGAAATTGAAGCAACTCTCAACCTTGCCAGTGAAGTTATTAGATCTAACTCACAACAACAAAATCAACAAAATTTAATTTTAATTTATCAACCTCACCAAAATATACGCCAACATGACAAAGATATTCAAGAAGGTTATGCTAATTGTTTTTTACAAGCTAATAAAGTCTATTGGTTACCAACTTATTTAAGTCGAGAGCAAGGTAATTTGGTAATTTTAACTCCTGATGAATTAGTTACGATTACCACACTTAATTATAAAAAAAACAAAGAATCAAATTGGTCAGACTTACCTGAATTAGAAATTGCAGCACTTGATGACAATTTATTTTCCAAAATTCAAGAACATTTGAACCATAATGATTTGGTTGTATGTATGGGAGCTGGGGATGTTGATAGTTGGATCAGAAAAAATTTGTTAAGCTAGATTTGTATCAAAGTTGTTTTGTTTTGTTTTGTTTTGTTTTTTAAGTTGATTAAGTTATATAAGTATGAGACAAAATAAGAGTATGTCTGAAGGCTTTTATCCAACACTAGAAAATTTAACAGAAGTAGAATCAAGTTTTACACAGAATCCAGAATGTTTAGATTCAACATTTAGTAACTGTGACTGTTAAGATTATTAGTGAATCAGTTTTGTAAGTTCTATTAAGCCCTAGTGGCTTTATTTTTTTATATGTTTAAGCTAACCCATTACTTGTACAACAGATTCAACACGTACCCAATACGTAGTCAAAATAGATTGACTAAAAGAATGATCAGAAACTATATATATAATAATCATTTATCGATCTTAAATGACAAGTCTTATTCTCACTTTTTATCTCTAAAACTTATTACCAGAAAAGAGATAGAATTATTTTTGATTCACGCTTTAGCTCACTCAGATGCCCCAATTGAAGTGTCTTTTAGAGAAATAGATTTTGGAGCAAAGTCTAATACAATAATAGATTTCTTGTGGTTTTTTACCAACGTAAAACCAACCAAAGTTGAAACTAAAGTTCTCTTGGAGTTAATCAAAATAGTTGTTAAAAGAAATTTTAAAATAAATTATTCTGATAAATCAATTAAGAGAGCTGATTTGGTTGATAAATCTAAATACATAACTGAATTGTGGGCTTTTTGTTTTATGATAGACATAATAATTAGTGAGTCATATATTTGTTCATTGCAAAAACTAAAAATAAGAAAAAAATTGATTAAAAAACTCAAATCTAATCATTTCAAAGTTCCATTAAATTTTAGTTATTTTGCTTACTCTTTTGTAAATTCTTTTGCTATACATGATAATCCTAATAATTTAGTTAATTTCAAAACTGAACACTTTATTCCAATATTACAGCATAAGTTTAACACTCATTCGTTCACCAAATTACAACAAGTTGGTCAGAGTGTCATTGATAATGGAGTTGAAGGTAGTTACAATGCTACAGCGAATATAGTGTATAGTCACATACTAAACCTTCTTGGAAGTGGTGATATTTGACAAAAAAACCATTTGTAAGCAATATTTATGAAGTTATACAATTTTAATCAAAGTCCATTATTATGCCAGCACAATGCGCTCTTACAGGTAAATCAAGACACAAAGTCATCAAAAGATCCAAATCCATGCATGGAACAATTACTTTCCTAAAAGCTAATTTGGTCTCAAAAAGAGGAGAAAAACTCAACACTATGCTAGGCTTTCCATATTTTGCTCCAAACAAAAAAATTAAAGTATCAGCACGTGCTTTGAGAACAATCAAGCATAAAATAATGAAAATTAAATAATATTTTATTTACTCAAATTTACTCAAAATTTAATTATCCTGAATTCACTTCAGGTATTTTTTTTGTACAAATTGTAATAATTTAGTTTGTGATGATTTTTTGAAAAATAATTTATCTTTTGGGTATAAAAAGAATATTAATCTTAACATAGTAATTAATAATTTTATTATTGTGTTATTGAGTTTTTACCTTTATTAAAAGCAATTATTTAATAATTAAAAAGTATTAACTCTTGACAAGATAATAAAATTCTTTCTATAATACTGGGGTGCTGTCAGAGAGAAATCGACGACAACAAGCAATAAATTTACAGTTAAATTTAAATAACAAGTAGAATCATCTTTATAACCTGATTTAAGAATTTATTCTTTTATCAATAATAGAAATTCGTTACAAAAATTTGTGAAAAGTTAAATCATTAAGAGTATACAGTGGATGCCTTGGGTGTAAATGCCGAAGAAAGACGTGTAAGGCTGCGATAAGTTAGGACCAGACGCCTTAAGTCGATATGAGTCCTAAATTTCTGAATGGGGAAACCCGGCGAGAGTAATGTCTCGTACGAACTGGTGTAGTAACCAGTAAATCGGTAACCTGCTGAAGTGAAACATCTCAGTAAGCAGAGGAAAAAAGACAGACATGTTATTCCCCTAGTAGTGGCGAGCGAACGGGGATGAGTCAAAAACTTCAATATCTCGTTAGACTAAACTTAATTATGTAGCAATACATATTTAAATTAAATCTGACACCCTTAAGGGGACATGAGAATTGAGAGGGTTGTGGGAAATTTAGTTAACTGCCTTAACAGTTAGAAAAGGTCCAAAAATATTTATAGACAACAAAATCTGCTGGAAATCAGAGTCAAAGAGAGTGAAAGCCTCGTATGTGAAATCTATATCTTACCTTTTGTAAATTCATCCCAAGTACAACTAGAGCATCGAGAAGTCTAGTTGGAATCATCCGTGACTACGCGGAAAGACTAAATACATTTACACACCGATAGTGAACAAGTACTGTGAAGGAAAGGTGAAAAGCACCCCTGATAGGGGAATGAAATAGTTTCTGAACCTGTATACTTACAAGGAGTGGAAGAGGTTTATCCTTAACTACGTGCCTATTGAAGAATGATCTGACGAGTTAGCGATGTATGGCAAGATTAAGTGTTATCAAACATGTAGTCGTAAGTGAAAGCGAGGGTTAACTGCCCATGTTGCATTAATTGTAACTAGTCGTACGTCCTAGACCCGAAACCCGGTGATCTATGCATGGCCAGGTTGAGTCCAAGGTAAGACTTGGAGGAGGACCGAACCCGTAACGGCTGCAACCGTTTGGGATGAGCTGTGCATAGCGGAGAAATTCCAATCGAACTGGGTGATAGCTGGTTCTCGCTGAAATAGTTTTAGGGCTAGCCTGTAATAAAGAGCTAGTTGGAGGTAGAGCACTGAAATTAACGTGGGGGTTCGCCTACCCGTTGATAACAAACTCCGAATTCCATCTAGTGTTCCTGCAGAGTCAGGCAGTGGGATCTAAGTTTCATTGCCAAGAGGAGAAGAGTCCAGATCGTCGTATAAGGCCCCCAAATCTGTACTATAGTGTAAAGGAGGTGAGAGTGTTTAGACAGCCAGGAGGTTGGCTTAGAAGCAGCCATCCTTTAAAGAAAGCGTAATAGCTCACTGGTCAAACGCTCTTGCGCCGACAATATATGGGACTTAAGTACAGTGCCGAAGACACGAATTTGCATTTATGCAAGTGGTAAGCGAGCGTTCTGTATGCGTTGAATGGTAAGAGGTAACTCAGCCTGGAGCGTACAGAAGTGAGAATGTCAGAATTAGTAGCAAATGATGTAAAGTGAAAAACTTTACCACCGCAAATCCAAGGTTTCCTATGCCACGATTTTCGTCGTAGGGTTAGTCGTGCCTTAGGTGGGTGCCGAACGGTGCTCATCGATGGACAGCTGGTTAATATTCCAGCACCAGGTATAAATGCGATGGGGTGACACATTCTGGTAAGATAAGCAGTTTTTGGCTATTGCTGTTCTGAGTTTTAGGTAACTGATAAGTGTGAAAATCCATTTATCTTTGCGTGGAGTCGTGAATTCGACCTCCTGCATTACTGAGAACTACGAAAATGTTGGAAACAACAAATTTATCTGACCCAAGATGTCAAGAAAAGCCTCTAAGCTTCAATTTATATCTGACCGTACCGCAAACCGACAAAGGTGGATGAGGAGAGTATCCTCAGGTGAACGGGAGAATAGTATGTTAGGGAACTCGGCAAAAAATCGGTCGTAACTTCGGAATAAGACCTGCCACTCTAGTAGTGGTTGCAACAAAAGATTAAGAACTGACTGTTTACCAAAAACTTAGCTCCGTGCTAACTCCAAAAGAGGATGTATACGGGGTGATGCCTGGCCAGTGTCGGAAGGTCAACCAGAGTCGCGCAAGCGCCTTTGTTAAGCCCCGATGAACGCCGGCTGTAACTATAACGGTCCTATGGTAGCGAAATTCCTTGGCACATAAGTAGTGTCCCGCACGAATGGCATAACAAGTTCTTAACTGTCCCAACAACTAACCCGGCGAATTTACAAAGGGAGTGAAGATGCTCTCTACCTGTACCAAGACGGAAAGACCCTATGAAGCTTTACTGTAGGTTGTCATTGTTTTACGATTATATTTGTTCAGGATAGCTGGTAAGCTATGAAGTAGAAACGCTAGTTTTTATGGAGCTACCCTTGAGATACCAGCCTGATATTGTTGTAAAACTCACCTGTGAAACTAACACAGGGACAGTGGCTGCCAGACAGTTTAACTGGGGCGGTTGCCTCCTAAATAGTAACGGAGGCGTCTAAAGGTTGGCTTAGCAGGGATGGAAATCCTGCCTCAAAGCACAAAAGCATAAGCCAGCTTAACTGCAAGACGTACATGTCGCGCAGATACGAAAGTAGAGTTTAGTGATCCGATGCGCCAATGTGGAATGCGCAAAGCTCAACGGATAAAAGTTACTCTAGGGATAACAGGCTGATCTTGCCCAAGCGTTCACAGCGACGGCAAGGTTTGGCACCTCGATGTCGGCTCGTCTCTTCCTGGGGGTGTAGTAGCTCCCAAGGGTTGTTCTGTTCGCACATTAAAGAGGCACGCGAGCTGGGTTCAAAACGTCGTGAGACAGTTTGGTCCTTATCTGGTACAGGCGCGCAATATTTGAGGAAGCGGATCTCTAGTACGAGAGGACCGAGATCCATTAGCCTCTGGTGTATCGGCTGTTCTGCCAAGAGCATTGTCGAGTAGCTACGCTAAGTTTAGATAACCGCTGAAAGCATCTAAGCGGGAAGCTGTTTCCAAGATGAGATATTGTTTAGACTTCGGTCTATGAAGGCTTCAGGAAGACTACCTGATTGATAGGTCATAGGTGTAAGGTCAGTAATGATCGCAGCCAAGTGATACTAATCAGCCAAATTTTAACTTTTCGTAAATTTTTGTTACGATTTGATTCCAACTGTTATTTAAATTTAACTGTAAGTTTATTCTTGCATTATACAAAATTAATCACTCCAATTATGGGGTCTTTTTTGTTTGTTTAAAATTTTTGATTTGTCAGAGTATTTCAAGAAATTTTGAAGTTCATAATTATTACTTAAACTGTATTATTGTCTTGACCAGAATTGGCTTATTATGGTATTTTTGGTTAGCAAATTTACTTTTTCTAATTTTTTTCTTTATGCCTAATATCAACTCACCAATTACCAGAACTAACCCATCCTTAATTGTATTCTTACTAGATCAATCTGGTTCTATGAGTGGACAGAAAAACTAATAATGGAACCAAATGCTGTTGGATTCGTGCTTAATGCTAAGCTTAATGACTTCAATAGATTCTTGAATGTCGGAACCCCTCTCGCTTCTGGCGATTTAGTTATTACCACTGTTCAACCTTCCTCAGCACAGTTGACTAATAGTAGTAACAACACTTTTGATTTGCCAATGTAATTGTTGATTATGTCTCAATATTCAACCCGAATTGTATTCAACCAGACAACACCTAAGCAAGGCTATGAACAGACAATTAATGAAGATTGCTCTAGGGTCTCAACTGATTGTAATATAATTGCAATAGCTGATGGTGTCAGTTCTGCTGCTTATTCCAGAGATTGGGCTACCTTAATCTGTGATAGAGCAACTGATAACTTCCAAGAGTTCTCAACTGATGTTAATGAGTGGTTCCAAGTAACCCAAAAACAACACCTTACCAAAATGAGAGAGATTGTTCTTGATATGGTGAGCAGGGGTGAAGCTTTGCCTTTTTGGTGGGAACAAAAAATCCTAGTTGAAGGAGCTAGAGCCACTCTTATTGTCTGTGAAATAAAGCCAGAATCTCAAGAAGCTGTTATTCATAGTATTGGAGATAGTTTTGCTTTTCATATTCTTAACGGTCAGATTATTGATCACAATACAATTTCTCATTGTCAGACTGGAAGTGTAGATAAAGGTAAATTAACCCAAAAAATTATTACCAAAATTACAAAACTCCAAAAAAGTAGTCAGATATTATTGACCACAGATGCAATTGGCAATTATCTCTTGGAATACCCTAGCGAACTTGAGGAATTACTTCAAGCTGGACTAGGGTCTGAGGCAGATTACTTCAACTTCGTAGATGTTAAGAGAGCTGAGAATAAGCTCAAAGATGATGATTGCACTGTTGTTTTGATTGACTTGAAAGACGAACTAAAAAAATTCCAAAAGACACTAGAAACCCTAAAAAAAAAGCAAACAAAAAAAGTGTGTCGGAATCAGCTAACGAGACGATTCCCATTATTATCAATTAACTAATAACTTTGTGAATTAATGCCAATTGACCAAACCGCCTATACAGAGTCTATAGAGGGTGGAGCTGCTTTTAACGCTCTTAACCCAAATATTCCAAACACTCTCAGAAACCTTCAATTCAAAAAAACTGATGGTGGCGGGTGTTGGTATGCCAGAGGTGGATTTGGTATGGTTGTTGCGACTGTTGATAAAAACAATAACCCCCAAAAAGCACTCAAATTCTTCTTTCAGATGATTGATGAATGGTGCATTAGATATTCAACTATTCAACGGTATTTTACACAGTGCCAGTCCAGACCATCTTGGTTACTGGGTTTTGAGATTCATAGACGAGGTATTTTTATCAACCCAGATGGAGCTCCCGGACTTTATCCAGTTCTGGAGATGGATTGGGCAACTAATCATATTGAGATTGGTAAATTTATATCCCAGAATTATAGAGACAAAGATAAAATGAGGAGTCTAGCTAAAGTAATCTATAGACTAGCTCAAGATTGCCAAAAATACGGAATTGCTCACTGTGATATTCAACATGGCAATATAATGATCAATCCTGAAGGCAATCTACAAGATATTAGTTGTCTCAAATTGATTGATTATGATGGCATGTTCGTTCCTAATAACAGTCGTCTGAATAATGTTGTTGCTGCTGGTTATGTTGGTTATCAACATCCGTTATTCAGGAATTATTATGGAGTTGAAAGAGACTTTTTTGGATGGCATATCTTGTATTATACAATGGTTATATTATCGGAAGATCCTAATCTATGGGAGAATCTGGTTAGTGAGAATGGTTCTTCAATTGTTAATCCTGTGAAAGAAGCGGAAAGTATGTTGTTCCAAGGTTATGATTACACAATGACAAACAATAATACAATCAGCCCATTATTCCAAAAACTCTTGAATCACCCTAGTGAATTAGTCAAAAAAATTGCCCAACATATTCAACGATTAGTTAGATTAAACGATATTAGCACAATTAATAATGTCAATCCAAAAGTAGATATAACTGGCATAGCAACTGTTCCAACTCAGAATGTTAACAATCAGAATCAACAACAATTCCAAGGATTCAATTTGTTTGATAATGATTTTCGCAAGCATGTTATCCAGATTATTGATATTATTCCAGTAATTATTATTCCCAATCCACCACAGAAGAATAGAGGGGTATGGCATAAATACAGTATGATTCCAACGAATATAGATGGAATTATAGCTAATCATGGGAATGGCAAAAATCTGCAAAAATTGAAAAATAGTTTAATAGAAATAGAAAAGAAACACCACCAAATCAAATTATATCTAATAAAAGATTATGACACCAAGTTGAAGGATTATCCAATTAAGAGTATAAATTTTGATGCTAGACTTTTGGATGATTTTTTATCATTTAATCTAGCATTGTTTGATTCTGTAAACCCTGCTTTAAAAGTGGATGAATTTTTGGGTAGAGCTGTTGTTGGTCTGTTAATTTTACTTATAC
>JAYUKQ010000087.1:0-3295 GCA_043764315.1 bacterium
AAAATCATACTTAACCAAACCAAAAAACAATTTAGTACGATCAACACAAGCCAAATTAACGCTACATATATTGCATAAAACTTATTCAACCGTACATATATTGACAATTAAAAAAAAAGGCTCTAGGTTCAAATGTATAATTTAGTGCATTTAATTTGGATTTTTGTGAGTTTATTAATAACGGTTTAGCTAATCGTTGCAAATTCAGCATATATATTACATCTATGTCTTATTTACAATCTTTATCCAGAACTTTTAAGTTTTTTGGAGTTTTTGGAATTACCTCTTTGTTGGTTCTAACAATTGCACTAGGAGTTAATTTTAGTCTTTTTGGACAAAGTCAAACTATTGCCGAAGCTGCAAGTATCAGCAATCCAGAAGCAATTTTGATGTTAGAATTACCAGATAATAGCAACCTCAAAACAGTAATTAATCAGATTCAATCTAATACCAAGCTTAATCAGATCAATATTTACAGTATTTCATCTCAACTTGATTTTGACGGGCAAACTCAAACCTTTGTCAAATCCAATGATGAAACCAAAAGCGTTAAGGATTTTGTTAACGACTTTAAAAAGAGTCAAAATGCTTTTCTCAAAACTTTAGTTAATTTTAAGACAACTAACAATCCAGAGAAGTCAGTTGCAGAGCCTTTACTCAAAAAGTATTCTGTAGAAACCTTGAAGAGAACTGAAAAAAAATATAAATCGCAAGATGCAGCTGTCAAATTAATCTCAATTGGTGGAAACTTACAAGATATAGAAAAAGCTAAATCTAAGATTAAGGTCAAAAACTCTACCTTGGTAAACCTTGTGGAACAGCAAAAACAAGCTCAAGCTCTACAAACCAAATTAGTTGGAATTACAGATGAAAAACAAAAAATGGAGATTATTAATCAAGAGATCCAAAAGTTAATACCCGATGAAGTCAAAGCTCAAATGGCTAATCAACCGAAGCTTGATCTAACTCCAGATCAAATCAAACAAATTGACACTTTGGTCAAAAAAGATTTGAACGGTAATAGTTTTGTAGATTCTAACGAATTAAAACAAAAAACCAATTTGAGCTTAGAACAAGTTAATCAAGTTCAAAAAGCTATAATTAACTTCAATCAATCACCTTCAGATATAAGAGATGGATCTAATCAATCAACCCAACAAGTCTTAACAACCATAACTAATAAACAGCTAGAAAAAGATGAAAATACACCCGTAGAAAAACTTTTGTCATTTGTTAGCGAATTCGGTAATATTAAAACTAGTGCTCAGTGGAATCCAACTGATGGTTGGGATGCAGGAGCTTCTTCATTTTCTGTTGGTTACTGGTATTATGGAAATTATATGAATCAAAGATATAGATTTTGGATGAATCGTAAAGTAATGGATTCCATATTAGACGGTACTGGTAATGTTGTAAACCTACTTGCGGGTAAGTTTGCTGGAGAAGCATGTTTTTGGTTAGCTTGGGGTGCAGCTGTATGTGCCGCAATAGCATTTACTATTTCATGGTATTTATCAAACTGGTTCAAAGAATCAATCAGAAGTCTTAGTTGGTGGTGTTCTGCTGGCACTGCAATTGATGTGGATCTTTCAAATAATTGGTATCTGGTGCTATATAGTCCATATTGTGCCTATAAATGGTAATTATTATGAATGAATATTTAAATGTGTTAGTTGCTTTTGTTGCTTTAATAATAACTGTATTATTAATACAGAACGAAAACAAATTACTACCATTCTTCTTCAGTAATAAAGTTGTATTCTGGCTTATGGTTCTAATACCAAGCTCAATAGCTAGCTACAACTTTCAGTATGTAGACAAATTAATTGTCCAACCGATTATTAGATTTTTTATAAAATAAATCTTCCTCACTTTGGTGAGGTTTTTTACAGTATATGCCGTTTAATACAATTTACGAATTTGTTAGAAACTATCAAGTAATCTCATCTGTAGTCTTGTTATTATTAACAAACTCTCTATTAGCACTTGTTAGTCTGTATTTGACTTCGGTAAAATTCTAAGTTCTAAAATCTTTTTTGCTATGAAATTTATATTAATATTTGTAATTGCAGGAATTTATGGTTACTTTGGTAGCCAACTCGAAAAAAAATTAATAGAAAAAGAAGTTAAAAATATAGAACTAATAAGAGTTTTTCTAATTGGAATTTTAGGAATAATACTAAGCAGTATTACATGGTCGAATATCTAAAAAACAATCTATTCCTCACTTCGGTGAGGTTTTTAACACTTTGACAACAAACTTTCAATTATAGACAATCAACAAGTTGCAAAACCTTAACATAACATCCATTTTTATATGACTACAATTCAAAAACCAACTCCAGATTTTCGTCAGATGTACTATTATTTCGTAATGTCATTTTCGATTTTTTTCTTCTGCCTTTCAATTTTCTTTCTAATTGGTAATATTTCAACTTTTTTTATACCACAAAATAACATGTTCCAAGATAGTTATTCCATGTGCAAAATGAATTATCCAGGAATGGGAATTCCCAACTCTCAACCAGTAACCAAAACCAAGGCGGAAACCGATGAATGTGTCCAAGAGAACGAAAAACGCCAAAAATTATTCAACGAAACCAACCAAAAAAATGGCTTAGTGGCTTCAACAACAGGTATTGTAATAACTACAATAGCTTGGGCAACTCATTATCGAATGTCCCAAAACTACTCCAAAGAAAATTAGCACTTATTTCCTCACTTCGGTGAGGTTTTTGTTTTCATGATATTATAAAGAATAAAGTGAATAATCACTCCTCCCAAACTCGATTTTTTTGACTCTCTAGGTAATTATACAGTCTAGGCAGTTTTTTGTTGAGATTAGGATAATCTAGTTGATCCACCAGCTCACCAATTTGTTCATACAGTTCTGGATCAAGACCAATCAGAGCATCTATGTCTTCAGCAAAACCACTTTGACTATCACCGATTAGATCACCGCTACCACGAAGTTCCAAATCTTTTTGAGCCAGAGCAAAACCATCTTGCAATTCACGAATATATTTGAGCCGTTTGGAAAACAAAAACTGCTTGTAAGTAACCAAAATACAATAATTATCAGGATAAATGTTGCGACCAACGCGACCGCGAATTTGGTGCAGTGCCGACAATCCGAATCTTTCAGCGTTAAGAATAACCACCAATGTTGCCTCGCCAACATCAACACCAACTTCTACAACCGTGGTCGCAACTAGAACATTTTTGGTTGAGGATTCTTTGAACTCACTTAGAATATCTTTTTTATCGGCTAATTTGCCGTGAACTTGGAGAACTT
>JAYUKQ010000088.1:0-3266 GCA_043764315.1 bacterium
ATTTTTTGGAAAGTTACTAATTTTGATTTTTGATTAATCAATATAACTTTATCTAATTTTCTATTTTGAACTAAATTACTTTTTCTACATGGCTTACAACTATAACCAACCACCAGAATTCAATACAGACTTGTTAGCTACTCCTG
Source organism: bacterium (assembly GCA_043764315.1). Classification (GTDB taxonomy): domain Bacteria; phylum Patescibacteriota; class JACMRA01; order JACMRA01; family JACMRA01; genus JAYTWQ01. Next base: position 147 of record JAYUKQ010000088.1, read on the forward strand.
AAACTGCTCAAGTTAGACTTTTTGAAGGCGAAACCAAATCCGCAGAGACAATGTTACAAGAAGCTTTGAGAGGGAATAGAGAACCACAACAAGTAGCAGGTATTTTGGGTAATATTTTTAAATTTTTAGGTGCAGTTGGTACTGCTGAAGATGCTAAAAATTGGTCTGGCAGCTATTTTGAATACATGCAAAAACAAAGCCAATCAGGTGTTAAACCTTATCAATCACAGTCACAAAGTGGAAGTAGTTATCAACCACAACTCCCGTACCAACAACCTCAACAACCTCAATCTGGATACACTGAATGTGATCAAAACGGTAATTGTAGATTCGTATCTACTGGAAGCTATGGACAATAAAACAACAACTTTAATAACAATTACAATAATTGCCTATATACTAACCCACTTCTTATGGGGCGATATAGGTTTTAAATATTTCATGTTAATAGTTAGTCTATTTGCAACAATCTTATTGTTAAAGGAAAATAAAATAAAAATTATTTATAAAATAATCACAACCTTACTAATTGGAATATATATTTATGGATTATTCAATAATAATATAGCAAGATATGTAATATGGCTAATTCTTGGATTAGGAATTTCAAACGATAAGGTGTCAAGAAAGTAATCACAAAAAAAGATCAAATTGATTAATAAATTATATTATGTAAAAAACCTCCTAAGATATTGGAAAGTTTACTCTCATAATTTTTATAGTCATGGTAAATGGTAGTTTATATAATCCCATAGTTATGGATAACAAAAAAGAAGTTTTGAGAATTAAAACTATTACCTATAAAAAATAATCAAATTAACTCTTTACCAAAATTTGAGAGTTGTTGTTGGCAACTAAGTACTAATGTCTATAAGAATTTGTATACTTTAAATTGAAAAGTAAAAATATCACCAGATGAATTACATTGTATATTCAATCTTAATTTAACCCCACCAATTATTAGGTGGTTTTCTGTGTCCAAAAAATAAAATTGTAATCTTGTCGCAAACTCACACAAATAATTAACTCAAAAAACTTTTAGTAGATCAAACCAATCCTAATCAACGCTGCATATATTACACTAATTAAGTTAAATATTAAAGATAAAATAAACGTTAAAGAGTTAGTACAACTTACCTCCTAGCATTCTTAACAAGTTCTAGCTTATCAGGATTAGCTGTAATAAAACTAACCACAGGCTGCAACCAGTCAGAAAGTGTTTTGGAAACTGCATTCTTAAGATCCATTGGGTGAATAAGCCCAGTCAAATAATCTGTATATAGTTCTTGATAAGTCGAATAAAACTTAACTCCACCGAACTTTTCTGGTCGATCTAAGGTGATTGTTTTGGCTCCTTTGTAGATTAAAACTTCACAGTAATTCAAAATTGGATTAAGTTTTTGTTCTTCAATTCTAACCTCTTCGCTCAATTCTAAATTTACCATTGGACAGTAAGCTTTTTTGAGTTTTCGAGTTATATCGTCTTGTGAATCGTGGACAAAAATACATGAATCTGGTTTGGATTTGGACATTTTGGCAGATTCCAATTCACCAGTTATTACATTTTTAATTGGAGTTTCCAGACCTATAAGTAAAGTTGAAAAGGTACAGATTGGTTTGATTGATTTTTGATTAATTTGTAATTGATATTCAGTGTCTAACTTAAAAGCAATATCTCTAGCTGAAACATAAATTTTGCGTTGATCAAGACCACTTTGAACAATATGAGTCTGTAACCAAAATACATCAGCTGCTTGCATTCCAGGGTAACGAGTAAGTTGATACTCGACATCGTCTCCAGCAGTTTTGCCAGTGATACTAAGTGAGCGTAAAATACGATTAAGACTCAACTCTCGGTCACATTGAAATTCGTAATCCCAGAATATTTTGGAATTTTTTTCAGTTCTGTAATCATCATAATTAAATAAAATTTTAACTTTGGAAGAATCTCCACCAGCCGCCTCAAAAGTCTTGAGTAGAACAGGTGCAAAATACTCTCTAGCTACATTTTTGATTGTTTCAATTTTGCCGTCTAACTTAGAATTAAGCCAAGTATGATAATCGGCAATCCAAAAAACAATTTGCACTCCAGCTTTTTGAAGTTCCACAGCTTGAAGCATTTGAAACAAACCACCACCAACATGAATCTGACCCGAAACCTCAAAACCAATGTAATGACGAATAATTTGACCTGAAGAATTAGCTTGGTCGACAAGTAATTGCACTTCTTTGTCTAATTGCTCTGGATCTGTTGGCAGAACTTCAACAGTATTAAATCCAATGGCTTTTTTGAGTTGTTGCTTATCGTACATAGTACTTTTAGATTGAATACAAAGGTTTTTTTGGTCAACTAAGTGTGTGAGAAAAATATAACTAAAATTGTCAAACGGTATCCCAAACTTAAAGCTGTCATTCTTATACATGCCAAACTACATTCCTAAATATACTTTTGTTGATGTTCAAAACTTTGAAAATTATCTTGGAAAAGCATACAATAAATATATTAGTTTTAGATTTTTATTCAAATATTTAACACTTGATCAAAAATGTAACAAAGTTTTTGTTTTTGTAATCGTATGGATAGTAGCTTGTAATTTGACTTTAACTCAATTACTTGAAATGCTAAAAAAGCAAAAGTGGCTGAATAATACTGTAGAGAGTATAAGGCACTGTAATTGGAGCAATGTTACTCTTTTGAGTCGGAAAGCAGGTTACGGGTAATGAAGTTGGAATTGACCAACAAGCTTAAATGATTATCTCTAATCGTTGGTTACCTTCGTAATAGGTAGCTATATTTGCAGGTAGAATTGGAATGTTTGGAATTTTGCAAGATTCTAAGCTGATCAAACCAATCTAGTAACCAAAACAATCCTGCCTTTTGTATTAACCCTGAATAAGGGTTTTTTTTATTGTTTGAATTTTTTGACCAAAGTTTTATTTGTTGTAACGGTTATTGATATGTCAAACCTAGATGAAATGGAGTTAAATTCAGACTCGCAAACTAATCAGAAGAAGAAAATAGCTGTTTTGATAGATGCAGAAAATTTGAGAAAAGCTATGACTACAAACCTAAAACCAGATTACAAATCAATATTCAGTTGTCTAAAAAAAATATACAAT
>JAYUKQ010000089.1:0-3145 GCA_043764315.1 bacterium
TATGGTTCTTCTTCAAAGAAATCAAATGGCTGCTAGCTCTAATGGTTCTTGTAGCTTCACTGGTTCTACTCGAACTTGCCAAAGGTGGAATTCATCACATTGAAGAAGCTGAGCAAGAAGGTCAAAAAGTACCAACTTGGGTCAAAGTAATCGCTTCCAAGCTAGATATTTTCCTTAACATAGTCATGAAATTAGTCGAGCCAGTTCTTAGCAAAATCATGCCTAATATGAAGTTTGATGATACCAAACAACTAACTTTTTGGGGACTTATAGGAACTTCTTTTACCATTCCTTTTATTCTCGGTTTGGACGATTTTGCAGGTTATGTACCTTTGTTTAATGTGGTTAATGTCTTAGGTTTTGGAATTGGTGTATTTTTGGGACATATGATTCTGAATATTCTGTTATTCATTAATCCAGCAAAGACTATTACAATCGTCAAAAATCCAATTATCTCACTTCTTGGTTCACTATTCTTCATTGGTTTGGCTTTCTATGGTTTGTACGAAGTCTTTCACTCAATTCAAAGTATTATCATCGGCAGAGGACATTAGTCACCTCACCTCACCCCTCTCCTATATGAGAGAGAACTTTTTTTTATTCTCAACATTATTTACACCAAATTGCCCCTTGTTAAGGGGCTGGAAGTCGAAGACTGACTGGGGTTTTTTGTACAAAATTTGAAACCTGATCATTTGAACACGAGGGGATCTTTCGCTTTGCTCAAGATGACAAGTGTAGGATTATGCAAGTTGGTGAAGATTTGGCATTAAGTAACTCTGGTTGTTAAGAACTCAAAAATTAGACCAAATTAGATATTTCACTTTGAATATTGATATGTTAACCCAGCAGGAATACGTGGATTTAGTTCACACAGTCAACAACTACCGCCAACAGATTCACCTATTTAATTCAGAAGATATTTCGGAAGCAGCTCTTGATAATCTCAAACATCAAATCACCTTATTTGAGGCAGCTAATCCAGATTCTATTTCACTTAATTCACCCAATTATGTTGTGGCTGGAGGTATTTTGGAAGGTTTTGTCAAAGTCACTCACACTCGCCGTATGCTTTCGCTAAATGACATTTTTAACTTAGATGAACTTGTCAATTGGGATCAACGTTGGCAAGATTATGGTATCAAAAATGGTATCAAGTTCAACACTGAACAAAAGTATATTTGTGAACCAAAGATCGATGGTTTGGCAATTAGTATTCATTATGAATATGGCAAAATTGTCAGAGCTGTAACTCGTGGAGATGGATTCGTGGGTGAAGATGTAACTGAAAATGTGAAGCAAATTAACTCTATTCCAAAACAAATTCCTGATGCAAGAAAAATGGAAATTCGTGGTGAAATATTCATAACCAAAAGTGATTTTGAAGAACTTAATCGTGAAATCTTAGAAGGTAAAAAAGTTGGCAAAATGGGCAAAATTGGTCAAGGGGGAATGTTCGCTAATACTCGTAACATCGCCAGTGGAACTATTCGGCAACTAGACTCAAGAATTGTTGCCAGTCGTAGATTAAGCTTCATAGCTTACAGTCTATGGATTGAAGGGGGGGGGGAGGACAAAATATAACCTTTACTTTAACATATTAGAGTAGCAAGCCAAAGTTATCACATTGAGCAAAACCCCTAATCAAATACTTAATTACACCTATTTAACCAATCGCAATTCAAAGTTAATTCGCACCAAATAGCCCCTTGTTAAGATCATGACAGTCTAAAAACTGACTGGTGTTTCTTTCGGTTGTAAAAAAATTGACGTGATCAATTAAAATTAGAGTTTAAATTAGTTTTTGTTTTGAATCGTGAAAATAGCTCGTCGTGAAAGTTAGTCATAAAATCTGACCAAATCATAAAAGGTCTTTTTTTATCTCTAATATTTTGCATTACTTATTCATGTTTCCAATTAGCTTGCTTTGCCACCCTTGCTATGGAATAATCCTCACCTACAATATAGTCCAAAATATCAGGTGCAATTTTGTCAATTGACTTAGCAAATTTGGCTTCTAAAGTGGACATTTCAAATTCTTCTTGGTACAAATCATGATAATTAGGATGTAATAAAGACAAACCAATTTCAAATTCTTCATTTTCTTTGGATTTTTGCTTCGTAAAAGTAAGTTCATCTCCAAGTTTGATTTCACCAATATCATGTATAGCCAAAATAGTAAGAACTTTGCCTAAGTCAACTAAATGATCCAAATAAGGATGTAAAAAACTAGCTATTATTGGCAAACTTCCAACATGTTCAATCAGACTTTTTCTGATAACTTCATCCTCAAAATCAAATTTCTGGTCTGGGTATTTGGACTTTAGCCTTTGTAGTATATAAGGTTGAGTACTTTTTCTAAATACTTTGGAGTAACCTTCTGTCTGAACAATCAAATCATCTAATATTTTGGCATAATTAGTTGTGGACATAGTTAGTTTTTACTTCTTCAATACATTCAAAAAAGCTGATTGTGGAATTTCGACATTGCCGACCATTTTCATACGTTTTTTACCTTCAGATTGTTTTTTGAGTAGTTTCATACGACGAGTGATGTCTCCACCATATAGCTTGGCAGTTACGTCTTTTCGGAAGGCTTTGATAGTTTCACGGGCAATAATCTTACCACCGATAGCAGCTTGCACGGCAATTTCGAATTGTTGACGAGGAATTAGCTCTTTCAATTTGGCACAGACTTCACGACCACGACTTTCACTTCTAGCTTTGTGATCAATAATCGATAGCGGATCAACCATTTTGCCGTTAACTAGAATATCAATTTTGCATAGCGGCTGAGTTCTATAATCCAGCAGTTCATAGCTTAGTGTTGCATAACCTTTGGTGCTAGATTTAAGTTCGTCGTAGAAGTTGATAATCATTTCAGCGAGCGGAACTTCACCAGTAATTTGCACTTGAGTCGTGTTCAAAAAATCCATTTTGGTATAAATTCCCCTATGATCACTAATTAATTGAATCACAGCTCCAATAAAATTCTCTGGTGCCAAAACTTCAATCTTGACCCACGGTTCCTGCATAAAACTAATCTGCGATGGATCAGGCAATTCTGAAGGCGTGTGGACACTTTTGAGTTCTTCATCGTGAACAGTCTTGAGTCGATATTCTACAGAAGGTGTGGTAATTACTA
>JAYUKQ010000090.1:0-10809 GCA_043764315.1 bacterium
GCAGCTTGTCTAATGCACGATGTACCAGAAGATACACCAACTAACTTCAAGGATCTGTCGAAGATTTTTTCTAATGATATAGTTTTTTTGGTTGATGGTGTTACTAAGTTAAGTAAGATTAGGTATCTTGGGAATACTGAATACATTGATAACTTACAGCGAATGTTCGTGGCAATGAGCAAGGATTTGAGAGTAATTTTGATCAAATTAGCTGATCGACTTCACAATCTTAGAACACTTAATTTCGTCAAACCTGAAAAGCAAAAACGAATCGCTTTGGAGAGTGTGGAGGTATATGCACCTATTGCAGAGCGACTTGGAATAAGTTTTTTTAGAGGTGAGATTGAAGATGCAGCTTTTCCATACTTGCATCCTGCAGAATACCAAGATTATATTTCTCATAGTAATATTGTTATTGAAGAGAGGTCTCGTAAACTTGTTAAGATTGAAGCCAAAACTAAAACCTTCCTAAAAAAAGCTGGATTACACGATTTCAAACTATTTAGCAGAGCCAAGCGATATTATTCAATCTACAAAAAAGCTATTGAAAGAAAGCGTCCAATAGAAGATATCTATGACCTCATGGCACTGCGGATAGTTACTTCATCCGTTGAAGATTGTTACACCGCTTTGGCTTCATTACATCGTGATTTTAACCCACTAGATGGTCGACTTAAGGATTACATTAAGACTCCAAAAACAAATGGTTACCAATCAATCCATACCACGGTTCAAGATCCTGATAATAATTTGATTTTTGAATTTCAAATCAGAACTCAAGAAATGCACGATTATGCTGAATATGGAGTTGCTGCTCACTGGGCTTACAAGAACAAACGAGATTTTTTGCAACGTGGTAACTTGGAGTGGCTTGGAGAGTTGCTCAAACTTGGTTCTGAAGATTGGTCTGATCACGAATATCTCAAATATATGAAACTTGATTTGTTTCAAGATAGGATTTTTGTGATGACTCCCAAGGGTGATCCGATTAATTTGCCTGAAGGAGCTACTGTTTTGGACTTTGCTTTTAGGATTCACGACGAAGTTGGTTCCAAAGCCATCATGGCAAAAATTAATTCTAAAACTGTTCCGCTTGATACAGTTCTTAATAATGCTGATATAGTTGAAATCGTCACTTCTAAGAATCAAAATCCAACTAGGGATTGGCTACAAATGGTCAGAACAGCTAACGCAGCTAGGCATATTAGAAGTATTCTTCGTAAGAACGGTGAGTTTCTCCCAGATATTAGCAAAAAATTAAAACTGCCTCGAAGGTAGTATTTTTTATTTTTATACTCATTTTATTAATCATGAAACTAAATTACTTGTTAAGGGGCTGGCACGAAGTGACTGGGTTACCTTCTGAATTGGAAATGTATAAGTATTGTATTTTTAAAGTTAATTGACACTAAATTGCCCCTTGTTAAGGGGCTGGCACGAAGTGACTGGGGTTTCTTAGTGAAAGGAGTGTAACTTATTTTAACTCGGCTTTAACTTTTTCAAGGACATTTTTTTCAGGATCGGATTTGACGTCTGGTTCAATACCAATTTTGTCTATTGCTTGATCTTTTGGTGTTAACCATTCAGAGATGGTTAATTTGACATAGTCACCACTTTCTAGTGGAAACATTTTTTGAACCACACCTTTACCAAAAGTTTTTTCACCATAGATTTTTATTCCACGATTATCTCTTAGAGCTGCTGCAAGAATCTCACTAGCTGAAGCCGAAAACCTATCTGTCATAATTGCTACTGGGTATTTTTGTAGTGAGTTAATTTTGGCTTTTGATCTTATTTCTTGAATTCTATTAACAGAACCTTCTTTGAATCTTTCTTTTACGATAATAGAATTTTCAGGCAAAAAATAAGAAATTACATCTATTGCTTCACCTAGTAATCCACCAGTATCACTTCTGACATCAATTGCAATTCTCTTAATATTAACATTATCTAGTATTAACTTTGCTTTTTCATTTATTTTTTGATCCAAATTTTCACCAAAAGATGAGATTTTGATTACTGCCAGATCACCATCAATATCTAGGGTTACAAGCTCACCTCTGATCTCTCGTCTTTCTAGTTCAACATCTACACTTTGACCACTACGAATGAATTGTAGCTTAACTTTGGTTTTTTCTTCACCGCGAATCTTGCTAATTACCTCACTTAGATTAGTATTTTGAGTTATAAGGTCTTCATTAATCTTGATGAGAATATCTCCTTTTAGAACACCTTTTTCTTTGGCTGGTCCGTTGAGAACATCTACAACAATTACCGAATCCGCAACTTTGTCGATTTTGATTCCAACTCCAAAATATTTTTGATTCAAATTAGAGTCGAATTTGACCTGATCTTCTTTGGTAATATATTCGCTATAAGGATCGTTCAAACTTGCCACTAATCCTTTATTTCGAAATTCTTGAAGTTTGTTTTGATTGGGAATTCCTCGCAGATAGTTATTTTTAATCGTACTAAGTAATTGCTGTTCGGATTTGGATACTTTGATCTCTCCAGTTGGTTTTAGTAAAGGTGAAGTTGTCAGTACTAAACCAGCAAGACACACTATAATAACTATTAATTGTGTAATTATAATCGGTAAATAATATTTTTTTAACATATTCTCAAAGTAGCATAATTTGAATTGCTCTGTCAATTACCAAAATTTCCGTCAGAGTTCCAACTTGACTGTGCGGTATCAACTCCAAATACTTCTCTTAATTCTTCTAAGGTTAATTTTGTTGGAGGTAGTTGAATCTTTTGTTTATTCGAACCTTTACGTTTACGGAAATAATATGGATTCACGTCTTGTTGAGTTACTTGATTCCAGTTGATTATATTCCAAGTATCAATACCACCGATACGTGGATTACAAAATTGACTCAATGGTTCACAGTTTTTATCTTCGGAAGATAATCCTTGGTTGGCGCACATAAAAAATTCTCGTTTTACAAACCCATCTTTACCAGAAAAAGATTGACAATTATTACATACAGTACAATTTCTTATAATATTTACAAGACATATTTTGAGGTAAAGAACTATATCATATTGTTGAGTCACATCTAATTCTGCAACTTCTGGATACTTAAATATTAACCAATTGTTGATTTTTTGGATTTCAGGTTGGTTGAACCGTTTAATTTTTTCTTTCAATAATTTTTGTCTTATTGTAGGTAATTGATCCAATCGACTGGAACTATTTGTTTTGAATATTGAGTCTGTCGAATTAATTATTCGATCAAAAAAATGTGACATGTTATATCCACAATGTTTCAAACTTAAAAATATGTCAATATATTTTATACTTTTATTTAACTTAATATTTCTTGAGCTAATACTTTGGCTCGTTCAACTCCAGGTTGGTCGTAAGTGTTAATGTTAAGCATTTCGCCAATATAAGCTACAGACAATTCAAATAACATAAAAATTGCTCCAAGATAGTACTCATTGATATGTGGAATAGTAATTGTAAGATTAGGTTTACCTGATTCGGTCAACGATCTCATTGTTCCTTGCAATTCAGCATCGATCAACTGATTAAAAGTTTTACCTTGTAGATAGTTGAACTTGGCTGGAAGATTGTCGCCAATTACAGGTTGGACTAAATGGTCTTGAACTTCTACTAGAATGATTAATTTATTATTAGGTCCTTCTTTGAATAGTTGGGCTTGGGAATGCTGATCAGTTGCACCAACAGCTGGAATTGGAGTTATACCAACATTTACTTTTTTACCATCAAGATCAATTTCTTTGCCTATACTTTCACTCAAAAGTTGAATATACCATTTAGCAACTGTTGCTAGGCGAGAAGAGTAGGGCATAAGGACATTTTGATCTATACCTTGTTTGTATAATTCCACTTGAATATATGCAAGTTTTGCACAAGTATTTTTTTGATTCTCGAGGATAGATTTGGCTCCACTTAACATTTGGATTGAATCTAGTCCAATCAATTCGCAGATTACGAGCCCCATTGCGGTAAGTACGGAGAATCGACCACCAACATCACTAGGGATATCAAAACAAGTTATATTTTTGTTCTCATTAACTAATTGTCTTAGATAACCAACCTCTGGGTCAGTCACAAAAATGAATTTATCTTCTAACTTGTAATTCATACTTTCAGCCAGCTCTTTAAAATAAAAAAATTGAGCCATAGTTTCTGGAGTTCCGCCAGATTTGGTTTGAACTAAGAATATGGTTTGCTCCCAATCTAGGCTTTGAGCAGTTTTTTGAATTACGAATGGATCAATATTATCTAAGCAGATTACGTCAATTTCATCTGAAGAATATAGACTGTCTAAGATTGTTTGAGGCCCGAGCATTGAGCCACCAATTCCTAATATAACAATAGTGTTGAATTTGCCTTGGAATCGAGATGTTTTGGATTTGATTTCTTGAATGATACTGTTATTATAAGGTAGTTTTTGCCAACCTTGTTCTTGGAATACTGTACTTTTCTCGTACAAATCGGAACCTAATTCCTCAAAATCCTTTTTGAATTGATAACCTAATTCTGTTAAATTGTCGGTATTAAGTGTAATGGACATATGAATGTAAACTTGAGTCATTTTGAGACTAGTTGTCAACCAAAGCATAAACTATATAGGTGAATAAATATGTAAATGTGAACCACTTGTTTCTTTCTCCATAAAGCCCATCGTTGCATAATTAACCCATTTATTTTCTCCAACTTTTACATTAATATCTCCATATCCTGGTGTAATCGTACTGTGAACAGCGATAGATCCTATTGGTGCGGTTTTCGGGTTGTTGCTATATCTCAATCCTGCTGCTTGATATGCTTTTTTACCATTTACATTAGATTGCATTGCACGATGAAAATCATTAGCTGGAGTTCCATAATTAGCAGTTACCGTGTCTATAACTCCAAAAGCTCTTGCAAAAGGACTAGACGGATTGGCAGCTTTATTCATAAGTAGGCCAGCCCACACGGCTCCATAGCAGCAACCTGTTCCATTACCTCTCAAACTGTTGGTTGTCTGCCAACCATAGCCAGCTTTACCTATTATTCTCGAGCTATCAAAATACTTTCCACATTGTCTGTTGTAGGTTGTTGAAATTTTGTCCATAATTGAAGCAAAAGCGTAGTCTCCACTACCTGATTGAGAAGGTGTTGACACTTCTGTTTGGGGTTTTGGTTTGATTGTGTCACCTCTAATTTGTGGTTCTGTAATACTTGATGAAGTAGAGCCGACTTTACAATTCTTGATTTTAAAAAAATTATCTACCCCAGAGGTGTTAGCTATCTTAGAACTTCCTAATCCACCTATAGTTATTCCATCGAATAATCCATAATTACCAGTATCAGATTTGAGTTGATTAGTTGGTTTGTTTAAATTGTTACTCAAAGTAGATCTTGTAGTACCAAGTTTACATTGATCACCTATATTTTTTGGTACAATTTTGGCTGTTGGAGTATTTGAGGTTAATTTATCACCAATGTTCCTTGTAGGTTTTTGACAATTAATATTGCCATTAGTTGTTTTGATAATATTAGATTTTTTGGGATTTGGAATATTTGTGTTACTTGCAGCGTTGGTAGTTCCAACAATAGGTTTGACCACTGTTGAGCTGCTTTCCCTGATTGGAGCATTGACACCCGTTGGGTTACTGGTAATACCAGTAGGTAAAGTAGTTGATTTTGGTGTAGTTGATATGACAGGTAAAATACTTGACTTAGAACATTGACATATTGACTTGGACTTATTAATTGCAAGACTACAGTTAGTTGCAGCAGATTTGCTTGAACTAAGATTTTTTTGAGTGGCACATTTGGTTTTGTTAATTGCTAATGAACAGTTTATTCTGGTAGTTGGGTTGGCTAAAGTTGAGTCAGTAGGAATCTTAGTTGGGCAACCTTTTCCATCTCGATCAAAATAACCTTTGTTAGAGCACCGGATCATTTTACCTTTAGTATTAGTTTTGGAAGAGGTTAATGTTTTACTAAACGGTGAAACTGGTTTGGGTGTAGTTTTTAAATTATTAGTTAGATTTGTAGCTTTAGGTTGTGTTGTTACTGTTTTTGCTTTTGGACAAGAGCTTAATTCTCCAAAGGTATAACCACCATTGGGGCAAGTTTTGATTGTTCTTTTGGTAGGTGTTATTTTTGTTGTTGTGTTTTCTGGTGCTGCAAAAACCAAATCATCATCAATGGCTTCTGTATTCAGATTTATTCCAAAATTAAAAATTAAACTTATCACTATTAGTGTTATTAAAAGTGATTTGAACATTTTTTTATTTTTAGTAATTTTAGATAGTAACCCTAACATTTTTATTTTAAAATTCATATTTTTCGTTTTTGATTGTAATTTGTAATTCTAGTTTAACTTGCTTATTTATTTTGTTCAAGTATTTGACACATGAGCCAATTAGTGCTAGCCTAAATAAGTTTTGCACATATCCAGAAGTCATTGTCCAAAATAATCATAAACCTTATCCAAAAATAAGAATTTAGAGTATTTTTACTACCTCTAATGGCTCTATTGCTTAGCAGTTTTATAACTCACTTAAGTTTAAGAATGTCCAGTACCAAAATGCGAGTTCGTGTTTTTTCCTTTGATCACAAATGTTTGGAAGAAGCTGTCAAAAAACTCATACAAATCGTGGTCAAATCTGGTGCCAGAGTAGTCGGTCCAGTTCCATTAAAGACCAAAAAAAGAGTTTTTACTCTTAGAAGATCTACTTTCGTTTTTTCCAAACATGCCGACAAAATCATGTCACGAGAACACAAGAGATTAATTGATATTTATGATGTCAATGCAGAAGTTGTTAATGCACTTTCCACACTTGCATTACCTGCTTCAGTTGATATCACAATCGAAACTGTCAACGCTTAAGAAAGAATGTCAAATTAAAAGTGCAAAATGTAGATTTATACTTAGAAAAAGCTTAATTTTTAATACAAAGTTAGAATTTTTAAAGTTATTTCTACACAATCATTTTTAATTCAAAATTTTACATTTATATATTATATACGATACTATGCTCGGATTTGCCAAAAAAATCGGAATGACCCGTTTGTTCGTCAACGGTCAAAGCATCCCTGTCACTGCAATTCACTTTGGTGAGCAGTTTGTTTTGCAACGCAAGACTCAAGACAAGGATGGTTATAGTGCTGTTCAAGTAGCTGCTTACCCACAAAAAAATGGTACAAAAGCTAGACTTGCTCACATTGCTAAATATAACCCAGACCTAACTACTGACTTTCATTGTATGGAAGAATTTGACGTAGATATACAAAATAATCCTTTACTATCAGACTTTACAACTGATGACCTAGTAGATATTACTGGTATTACCAAAGGTAGAGGTTTTGCAGGTGTTGTCAAAAGACACGGATTTGCAGGACAACCTAGATCTCACGGTCATGATCACACTAGAGCTCCAGGTTCTATTGGTTGTCGTTGGCCACAACGTGTCCCAGCTGGTAAAAAAATGGCAGGAAGAATGGGTACAGAAACTGTCACTATCAAAAAAGCCAAAATTATCGCTATCGACACCGAGAATAATCTAATTTTTGTTAGAGGTTCATTACCAGGTGCGAATTCCAACTATCTCAAGATTCAAAAAAATAACTAATTATGTCTTTAACTGTAACTATTCTTAATTCCAGCCTTGACCAAAAAGTTCCAGCTTTTGCTAATCTTGTTGATTACGAAGTTAGAACATCACTAGTGGCCCAATTAGTTCGTTCTGAATTAATGAATCTACGTGCCGGTAATGCTCACACCAAAACTCGTGCGGAAGTTCGTGGTGGAGGTCGCAAACCTTGGAAACAAAAAGGAACTGGTCGAGCGCGTCATGGTTCAACCCGTTCACCAATTTGGGTAGGAGGAGGTGTATCTCATGGTCCACGTTCAACTCGAAACTGGCATCTTAAGATCAACAAAACTTCTAGAATTGCTGGACTAAAGTCAATTATAAAAGATCGATTAGATCACTCTGTAGTGTTCGTTCTACCAGCTGGTTTTGATTTTGCTCAAACCAAAAATGCAATTCCTGTTGTTGCAAGTATTCGCCCAAGTGATGTCAAAACTGATAAGCAAACTACCTTGATTTATACTTCATCTGATAAAGAAGCTATTCGTGGATTCATGAATACAGAAATCAAAATGATGAATATTGATCAAGTCAAAATTATTACTTTAGTTAACTCTAGAAACGTAATCTTGACACCTCAAGCTAAAGAAGCTCTAGAAGCCAAACTAGCTTAATCTTAATTCTCAAATTAAACTCAAATGTCTGCAACTTTATTGGAAACCGAAAAGAGCTACAACCTCCAAACTAATGGTTTTTTTACGATGATTTTTTCTGAATTGTCATACAAAACTAACAAGATTGAATTAGCTAAATTAATTAAGCAATGTGGTCATGATGTAGTTAAAATCAACTCTATTCAACCTTTTTTCAAAAAGAAAAATCGTAACAGAGCTGGTGGCAAAAGAGCAACTACAGTTTTGGTCAAAAGACCACGCAAATTCATGATCAAACTAAAGCCAGGTCAAATCCTAACCAAAGAAAATATGGATTCGATCAACGCTAAGTTAAGCTTCAAAATAACTGAATAATCAAATTAAGTTCAGTTCAAATTTTTACATTTTACATTTTACAAATGCCAAGATCACTCAAAAAAGGGCCTTACACTCATCCTTCAATTTTGGAAAAAGTAGCAAAGATGAAAGCAGCTGGTAAAACAACTGTAATCAAGACTTGGTCTAGAGCTTCTACTATTCTTCCAGAATTTGTCGGAATGACTTTCGCTGTCCACAACGGTCACAAATTTCCTGAAGTTCTTATTACTGAAGATAAAGTTGGCCACAAATTAGGTGAATTCGTTTTCACTACACTTTTCAAATCTCATGGTGGTAAAAAAGCCAAAAAATAGTTTTTAGTTGTGTCTTTTGAATCTGTTTTTGGGACAATTCTGGAAGTAGAGGCTCTTTACAATTTGGGTATTCCAAATAGTACCGCTAGATCTAGATTGTGGAGAGAGTATTTTTTGAAAGGTATTAGATATGAATTAATCTCTGATATGTCTGGCAACCTTACCTTAAAAGACACAACAAACAATAAAATTATTTTTATTAAGTAAACTGCGAAAAACTACCCGCTAAAAAATAATCTTTAATTTTGAATTTAAAATATTCATTTTTGAGTTAGTTATTAATGGTCAGTATCAATGCGGAAAATCACATTTAATTATGTCTACAGTTAAAGTCTACAAACCAACCACAGCCGCTAGGCGTAAAACTAGCGTAATTGATTACTCCAAAATCTTGACAGCAAGTAAACCTTACAAAAAGTTACTTGTTCGAAAATCTCGCTCTGGAGGTCGTAACCAAAGAGGTTGTATTACCACTCGCCACATTGGTGGAGGAGCCCGAAAAATGGTTAGATTAGTTAATTACAAAAATAACTTCCCACAAGGATTCAAAGTTACAACAATTGAATATGATCCAAATAGAACAGCTTTCATATGTCTAGTTAGCGATATTCGCACTGGTCAAAAGCACTATATTCTTCACGTCAAAGGTATGACTGTAGGTCAAACATACGGTACCACTACTGATATTGAAGTTGGTTCTCCTAGAAAGCTCAAAGATTTACCTTTGGCTGCTCAAGTGTGTCAAATTGAAATTAGACCAAATCAAGGTTCTAAAATGATTAAGTCAGCTGGTGCTTATGGTACTGTAACTGCCAAAGATGGCGATTATGTAACCGTCAAACTCCCATCTGGTGAAATCCGCAAATTCCTTGGCGAATGTACCTGTGTAGTAGGTCAAATGGGTAACGATGCTCATGGTTTAGTCCGTATTGGAAAAGCTGGTCGTAACCGAAATAAAGGTATCAGACCAACTGTCAGAGGTAAGGTAATGAACCCTGTAGATCACCCTCATGGAGGAGGAGAAGCTCGTAACTCAATTGGTATGAAATATCCTAAGACACCTTGGGGTAAACATGCAAACGGTGTTCGAACTCGTTCTCCAAAGAATGTTTCAGACAAGTTCATTGTTTCTCGTCGTCCAAACGGTCCACACAAAGGTGGAAAATAGACTTCAACAGTATATTCTACTCTCATTTGATATGGGAGTTTTTTTATTCCATTTAATTATTTTTTGATTCAAAAAAATGGCTGTAGATCTTGATTTTGAATTACTTGACATGCGAAATATTTGCTTTTGCTTTTTATTAATTCTTTTACTTAAAGGGCTTTTGGTTAATATATGTTTAATATTAATATTCTTTGACACTAAAAAAAATCAATGTTACACTAGTTAATGTTTCTTAGAAAATCAACATAGAAACAAAATTTTTACAAAAAACTATTTGCAAATAAAAAACATGTCAAAAATTGATAAAACCGAAGCACAACTAGCTAAAGCCGAATTCAAAGTTGCTTCCGCTGCTGCTGATGTCGCTTCATCACAAAAAACTATCGTTGAAAATATGTCCACACAAAAATCTCACAAAAATCTATTCTTAATTGTATTTGTAGCGTTAGTTATCAACCTTGTACTTACAGTTTCCCTCGCTGGAGCATTCGTAACTCTCAATGAAAATGCTGCTAAAGCTGATGAAGTTGCTGCAATTCAAGTTCAAACTGAACAGAACACTGCTGTCATTGAAAGTGCTCAAGCTGAAGCTGAAGCCATAATGCAAGAAACTGAATCAGTTGCACCAGCTAACTAAATAGCCTTACAGTTCAATTTTACCATCTTGCCATTGCAGGGTGGTTTTTTGTTTTGGGTTAAAGTTGGAACTTTTTTCGATAGCTTGATTATTTTG
>JAYUKQ010000091.1:0-3089 GCA_043764315.1 bacterium
AGTCTAAAAGGCCAATGCTCTCTACCTCCAGCTAAGATGGATTTACCTCGATACAATCTAATTCCAAACACCAAAATCAAATCCAGCACAAACCAGCCAATAATACTACTAGCTGTGGCAACTTTGGCACCTGATGCAATCGATAGAACTCCAATTACAAAACCAATCATTTCTGAACCAATTTCGCCAAGGTACATTCGGGCATTAGGAAGATTAAACGGCAAAAAACCCAAAATAGCTGCCGCCCAAATAGCTGCCAATACAAAAATTAGAGGTTGATTCACATTAGGAAACAGACTGACCACAGCAATTGTCACTAAGGCAAAAACTCCTATCGAGCCAACTAATCCGTCGTGTCCGTCTAAGAATTTGGTAGCCGAAATGCACAGTAGAATCCAAACGTAAGCCAAAAAATAATGTAGCAAAGCAAAGTTGGGTAAAAGTTGATCAAATGGATACGATAGACTGGCAATTTGCAAACCTCCTCCAAAAACACTTATGGCAATAGCTAGATTCACCAATAGTAACATTAGTTTGGCGTTAAGATTGAATCGGTCATCCAAAAATCCAGCAATCAAAATAACTATTCCACCAGCCAAAACCCCCCAAAAATTAAAATCTAAAGCAATATTTTGACCCAAACGATAATTCAAACCAAGCCAATTCCAATCACGAGCTAGAATCAAACCAGCACTTACAGAACCTGCAACAAGACTAAAGCCCAAACCACCAAGTAAAGGAACTGATTGAGACTGTTTTTTGCGATCTGGGTTAAGAGTTGGGTCATCAACAATGTTGAATTTTTGTGCCAAAATTAAAATTTTACCCGTAAACAAGTAGCTAAAAACCAATGATAAAAGACACAAACTCAAAAACATACCAAATAATTCTATGGATTATAAATTTTGTATTTTTCAGGCAAATCACGATGATAATCTGCACTCACCACTTGTACCGCCAGTAGACACCAAACCATATAATAAGTCAAGAGCATCAACATTGCCATAATTCCAGCATCAAGATTAGCGATAGATAAAAAGGCAAAAACCACTATTTGACCAGTAATTCCTCCAATAGAAAGCCACATTGGCGCCCATTGTTTTTCTTTGGCATACATATATTTGTCTAGAATTTCTTTGATAGCTTGAAAGAATAATCTAAAAGACGAAATTTGAGCTAGTAAGACTATATAATCTGCGTTGTTCTGACCTTTACCAGCTAATTCAAAGAGCTTCATTACCCAATACGAACCAAAAGTTGATAACAGTGAAATGAACAAACCAAGTAGTACAGCTGTCTTTAGATACTTAGAAAGATGTTCCCAAAAAACCATTACACCCAAAGTTTTATCATTCAAAATCCTCGACAAATCAGGAAAAAATACCATTCCAAGCGAACTAACAATAATCAAAAATGTACCTTGAATCGAAGCAGCTGTTTCGAAGGCAAAAGTCTGACCTTCACTTGTAGCAATTCTACCAATGATCAAATTAGCTACAACCAGTCCGTCAATTAACAACAGTCGAGGCAAAAAAACTTTGATAGTTTGTCGTAATTCTGGTCCAAAAGCTCGCACTTCCGAGATGAATTTGGTTGGTATCAAAACATTAAGTTTGAAGTTGTATTTGAGTTTGAGACACGCCCACAGATACAACAACGAAGACACACTAACTGCTGTAATCATACCAATTGCCACTTTAATAAAATCACCTTTGGTAAAGTAAAGCCCCGCAATACTACCGATATTAGCAATTGTTCCAGCCAGTGAAAAAATAAAAAACTTCTTGTTAAAATTCAACAAAACTCCACCAATAGCTTGAATTGCAAAATTAAATGGAATCAACAAAGACAATCTAGCGGTCAAAAGATACATGTCCCACAATTCAGCTTGATAAGCTTGTTTGATAATTTCTTTACTTGTAATTAATTCCAGCATCCAGTCCATTTGCCACCAACAAAGACCTAAAACTACAACCAAGACACTCATTATAATGACAGTAATTATAGAGATATATCGATTAACTTCTTCTCTGGATCTAGCTTCTAGGCGACTAACTACAGGCAAAACTGAACTAAATATTGTCCCCATCAAAAAAATAGTAGCTATAATATTGGGAATTTTGTCAGCGTTTGATAGAAGATCAGCTTCTAATCGAGTCAAATTCTGATATGTGACAATAGTTCTACCAAATCCCAAAACTCTAGATAAAAAGTAAAGCCCTGTAATTATCAGGACAGAGATCAGATTAGGATGTTGAAAAAAAGATTTTAGTTTGTTAATTGGACTAGCAGGCACTACAAAAGAATTAGAAAAATATTGTTTTAATAGTTGGCGAAGTATTTGGAATAGTCAATTTGGGTTTACATTTTACGGATTAAGTTTTAGATTTTGTGTAATGTCTTTTGTACCTGCGATTAATAGAATTGTAATTGGCGACGTTGGCTCTGGCAAAACCATTGTAGCCTTTACTCTAGCTTTGACTTACCTTCAAGGTCTTTCAGATTCGGCTCAAGTTGCCATGATTGCACCAACTGAAGTTCTAGCGTTTCAGCATTATTTGAAGTTGATAGAATTAGTTGGTAATCAATCTAAGCTTTTGGCAAAACAGAATTTGCACTGTATCTATCTTGCTGGCAAAGCGGCTTTTGTAGATAATATTCAGCTGACTCCAGCCAAATTCAAAACCAAAATTACCCAATTGCTTGATCAACAAGCCAAATTATTTTGGGTCGGAACTCACGCTTTGCTTTTTAGTAACCAAATTCAACCTGATCTTGTAATGGTTGATGAACAGCACAGATTCGGAGTTCGCCAACGCCAAAAATTAGCCCAAAAACAAGAAGTTAATAATTCTTTAGATTTTCAACCACACTTTGTGTCTTTTACAGCAACACCAATTCCCAGAACACTAGCTTTGACAGTGTACAATTCCTTACAGCCACACTTTTTGTCCACTCTTTCTTCTCGTCACCCAATTGCTACTACTGTCAAAATATTTGATAATTTGGAATCTGAGATTATTCCTAGAATTAATGATGTTTTGGAGCAAAACCGAAAAGTCTATGTAATTTGTCCCGCTGTAGAAGAA
>JAYUKQ010000092.1:0-3054 GCA_043764315.1 bacterium
TGGTGATTTTTCTAATAATGAATCTAATTGATTTGAACATTTGAATGCAGTTTCAAAAAAACTATTTGCAGTTAATACTTCTAAAGACATGTAGCTAATATGTCAGACTTTGTGTTAAATGTCAAAACCTTAGATATGTCTAACTTTATGTAAAAATAAATTAAGAATTGTCTTATTTTTTTTGTTATGAAACAACGACTTTTTGACTAAATCTAATTTTTATCACTTTGTTTTGATATTTAATTTTGATCAAAATGTCTGAAACTAAAAATTTATTCAATCCAATTATAGAATGGGTAACACCTCAAAAAACCGATTATGGTTACACACAATTTGGAGGTTTGTGGGATATTAGAGAGTCAAAATTTTTGTTGAAAGATAGTGTTAACGAAAGTTTATCACAGCATAATTTTTCACCTGATAGAGTAAAATATATAGAAGGTAAAGCAGCCGATCAAATCCAATATTTATTCCAAGCTTTTACCAATTCTATTAGTCCAGAATTTCAACTTAAAGCTTTTCCTAGTTCTTCAAGTGGTAAGTTTAATACAATTTCAAATCTTGATTTTGGAGATTCAAGGTGGCGACAAGTATTTGAAGATGTTGGAGTGGAAGAGATATTCGAGAATCGTGGACATGGTTTTGTTGGGCAGATAAACAATCAAGGTCAAACGGTTTCAAGAAAAATAAATTTGAATAGATTTTGTGACCATCAAGGCTTTTTTGATTTGATACAGGGTGACATTCTACTTGCTCAAAATCAAAATTCACTTTTTAGTGGTGAATATAGACCTTTATTGCTAGTCTGTATGAATCAAAGTCAGATGGAGCCTTTGCCTAATAATCACGACAAGGAATTATTGATGGGTCAAGATGGTTATTATACTATACTTGAAGATATGGCAAGTGAAGGAAATTTGGTTATTCTCAACGGTCTTGGATCGGGTTCTGTTAGTGACTTACACGCCCAAATTCTCCCGTCACAATTGATTCGAGAGAAACAATTAGAAGTTAGAGAATATGAGCTGGTTAATATTGCAACTAGACAAGAAGCTCTTAATTATATGAATTGGTGCTGGCGTAATGGAGTCTATACAACAGCTAGAATTTTGGGAAACAATCAATGGGTTGTAACAGTTTTGAGCGATAATGAGAATCAACCTATATCAGTTTATACTCAAAATAAAAAAGATTATACTACAATTTGTTATTTGGACGAACTAGAGGAAGATGAGCTAATTCAAGTAATTTTAGCTTTTATTTATAACCCAGGTGGATTTGAGACTAATTGTAACAATCTATTCTCTCGCCAAAATGCTATTTCACGGTACAAAGAATTGGTTGTTACTTCTAATTGGTCAGATAACATCAAAACTAAAGTGATTGCTAAAATGGATAATTTGGATTTTTACCAGCATGCTTTAACTCCAATGTCACAAGAATCTATACAATCAGCTTTGGGAACTATTAACAAGCAACCAGCTTTTGTAAGTTCGATGATCAAATTCGTACAAAAGGTTAGGGAAGTTGCAACTAATAATTTTGATTGACAAATAGTATTGTGTAATTGAGGCTAACTTATTATGTTTTATATTACCACACCAATTCCTTATTCTAATGGTGAACCTCATTTGGGTCATTTGTTGGAGCATATCGTAACTGATACTATTGGCAGATACCGACAAAGAGTTGAAAGCGGGCAAGTTTTTTTGCAAATGGGAATTGATCAACATGGTCTTAAAATTCAACAAAAAGCCGAAGAATTGGGAGTTGAAGTTAATCAATTTGTATCCCAAAAAGCAGTTTCATTTCAAGAATTATGGTCTAAGTATAATATTCAACCGTCAGTCTTCGTAGAAACTTCTAGTCAAAATCACCAACTAGTAGCTCAAATCATTTTTGAATATTTGTTTAGCAAGGGTTATATCTATCAAAAAACTTACCAAGGATCATATTGCGTTGGTTGTGAGGATTTTTATACACCAAGTCAGCTAAATGATCAAGGTAATTGCCCAATCCACCTGACCAAGCCAATAGAAATGTCAGAACAGAATTACTTTTTTAAGCTTTCTGCCTTCACGGATATAGTTCGAGAATATCTCCAAAATGGTAACATTAGACCAGATTCAGAGCGGCAACAATGGCTCAATTTTATTGAAGAAGGTTTGCAAGATATTAGTATTTCCCGTGACAAATCCAAATTGCAATGGGGAGTTCCAATTGTAATTGACGGTGAGCCAACGGATCAAGTGATGTATGTGTGGTTTGAAGCGGTAATTAACTATCTGACGGCTGTAGTCAATCCAGAGACTTTGGACAAAATTCGTGAGTTTCCTTTGCAAAAAAAAGATTTAATCAAAGAAATAATAAAAGAACTAAAAACTACACTACCTATTGATTTTATGTACCTTGGTAAGGATATTGCCAAATTTCATTTAGTTATCTGGATTGGTTTGTTATCAGCTCTTGGTTTACCTTTACCACAATTTGCTTTAGTTCATGGTTTGATCAATGATTCTAACGGAATTAAGTTTTCCAAAACACTCAATAATGGTATTTATCCAACTGATCTGGAAGCCAAATTTGGTATAGATGGAACTCGTTTTGTTATGCTTCATGAAGTCAATACTATTAGTGACACTAACTTTGATTGGAACAAAATCACTGACAGTTATAACGCTTGTCTGGCTAATAATCTGGGTAATGTAGTAATGCGAGTATCGACTCTTCTAGAGAAACATTTTCCTTATTTTGACATAGTAGAATTTGATGAGAATGAATTAATCCAAGATGAGCGATTAGATATTGATTTTAGGTCAGTTTATGCTCAATTAGATAGATTCGATTGTCAGCGAGCTATGCAAGAATTTTTTGTTCAAACTGCCAAACTTAACGTTTACCTTGAAGAATCTAAGCCTTGGACATTAGCCAAAGATTTTGAAACTAATCAAGATCAAATCAAACAAATCCTTGGTCAATCAGCTTTAATTCTACTTGAAATTGGCAAAGTTTTGTCTATTTTTATGCCAGAATCAGGTTCCCGAATCGTAGATA
>JAYUKQ010000093.1:0-10336 GCA_043764315.1 bacterium
TTAACGTATGGCTGTAATTCATGGGTTCGTCGAAAGGAGACAGGAGCAATTAACGGAATCAAACGAAGATTTAGTTGCTAAGATTGTGAAAGATTTACAATTGCCAGCAGTTTCAGAACAAGAAGCAGAAAGAAGAGCAGTGGAATCGTTGCAAGAATTACAAAGACAAGCCGCAAAAAATCAATCTTAGAATTGCAGACTAAATAGACACTAAGTCAACTCCAATTGAACTCAAATTGAACTCAAATTGAACTCAAATTACAACCTCTTTCGAAGAGGTAATTTTTTATCAAAAAAAGTTTAATAAATCTTGTTGTACTGACTGTAGATTGACCATTTGACTAGCATATTAGGATTTTGTAGGCTGTTAGCTTGATGCCACCAGTAGTGAATTATACCAATTATAAAAAACAAAGGTGTCAGTAAGTAATACAGTGGAACCAAACTGTAATAGATTATCTGGGTTAACAACGGTTGAAAATAATTAAGTTCAGTCTTGAGGTTCAAATTGTTCCAGATTGAGTAGTGTCTTTCTTTGCCCGAATAATTAGATTCTACTTCTGACCAGTTTTCAAAAACCATACCAAAGTCAATTTTGATTTTATTATGCAGAGTTTGGTGTTTTAGTTGGTTTAATTCAATATTTTTTTTGGTTAACCAGTAATACAAACCTAAAATAAAGTTGAATCGGTAATATTTAAGAATCTTACTAATAATTGCAAAATATATTTTGGTTACCCATACACAATGTTGGTGAACTTGAATAAGTAGATCGACATCACTTTCATCGTGGCTAATTTGACTGGCAACTGAACAAGCAAGATAGATATTCTTGACTCCAGGAATAAGCAAAAAAAGTGATTTATTTTTGGCAAGCCATTTTTGTTTCCAGTACCAATCTTGATTTTGAGTCAAATGATAGTAATAAGGTTGGTGTTTTTTTTTGGTAATTACATTACTTAATCCGAATTGATCTATATGTATACTGAACGAATCTGGTTGAGCGTAATTTTGTTCCAAAGCTTGCAAGTATTCTGGATTGTAATTTTTGTGGTTGCAAGTAAGAACTGCAACTGGATCTTGAATTTCAGATTGATCAGTTGTTAAGTTATCTATAATTTGACTTTTTGTTTGACCAGTTAATCGCTCAAGTTCCGTCCAAGTCCACAGCTTGAATCTGGCTTGAGAATGATAGATTAATTGTTTTGGGTTCATAATCCGATTCTGTTAGAAGTTGGGAAAGTGGTCAATTTGTAAAAAAATAACTTCTGTGGTAAAAATGAGAATATGACTTTACAATTAAGTATTTTTAATATCTCACAACTTGATCTAATCAATCAATCAATCAATCAATCAATAGGTTAGGCTTAAAACTATCGGAAGCAGAACCTGACGAAGGGGAAGAAGAGGTTGAACAAGAAGAAGAAAAGGACAAAAAGGACGATTATCAAGAATACAACGAAATGGGCAATCATAGGAGTCCTGATTGGGACGACGTTAACCAAAGAAAAGAAGAATACGGAGACTACGAATAGTCTTTATTTTTTAGACTAAAAAAACTGCCCTAATTTTAGGCAGACCCGTCTAATTAGAATTGATTTAAGCGGTTTTTGGCAATTTTGATACTTGAGTTTGTAAAGTATATCACCTCTTTAATCCACCCCATTCTATCATTGTGTAGCCATTTCTTGACTCTTGGATAAGTTTTTGTTCAGTGATTTGAATTGGAGTATCTAGTTCTTGCCAATCCAAAAAAACTCTAATTGCTGATTCTGGTTTTGGTGAAACTGTCATCGGTAATAGTTGATCTAGCTTTTTGGTTTGCAATAGACTGAATCTATAAAAGTCTTTATTTTTAGATAACATTTGAGGTAACCAGTAATCCAACATATCTTGAGTTTCTTTTTGATTTAAGCCAATATAGATTAATTTGGCATGTAGGCTAGCTTCAAGATTTTCTTTACCAACTACAAAACCAGAATTGATTTTAGGATAAGATTGTGAGGTATTACCTGCCCAGTAGATGTAAGGATAATTATTTTTTTGACAAGCTTGAAGTGCATATTCTTGACCGAATTTGGTTTTTTCATTTGTAGTTTCTAATTGCTTACAGTCAGTTAAGTTGGTTTGTAAGTCTTGCAATTGACCATTTGGCTTTGCAATTACGTTCCAACCTTTGGATTCTGAATATTTTGGAATATCAACATCTAATTGCATTGGTGAATTGAATTTGACGTTAATCTTAGTAGCTTCAGTTGGGTAAAGATAAATAACTGGTTTGCCGCACCCTCCAGCCATCAGGTAATCGTATTCACCCAATATTAGATAGCGACCAAAAATATCTTTGGCAATTAAAACTGGATTCTTGGCTGTATATTCTTCAAGAGTTGGAACTTTGGTCTTGAACAATCCTTCGTAATCTTTGAGGAATTTGGCTGCATCTTCATCGTTTGGGTAGGGTTTGAACTTTATATTGTACTGAATTTTGATCCATTCTGCAGCAGATTTTGGTTTGAATATTTCTACACCTTCTGTAGTCTTGCCAAGTGATTCCATCGGTATTGCTTCAGGTTTGAGTAAATTGACGTTGCCGTACACAGCTCCACACCCAGACGGTTGGAAAGTTTCATAACGATTGGCAAGAGCAAGATTAGTCTTAATCTGACCTTTGGATAAACCAAAACTTGGCATAGTTGGTGGTACTGTATTATTGGATTGACCTACTATCTGATCCAAAACTCGATCTAATTGAGTGTAACAATTCTCATAGTTAGCTGTGTTATTGTCTTTACAACCAGCAATTTTGGCTTTTTCTACTTCATATATTTTGTCTTTTTTTTCTTGAAGTTCTTTATTTTTTTGATTGTCTATAGCGAATTGCTTGAAATCATTGTTGTATTTTTGGACTGTTTCTGCGGTGGTCAAGCTATATTGTTGCAAAAGATTGGTTTCGTCTTTGACGTATATTTCGCTCTTGTATCTGTCGGTTGGTTGAGAGTCTAACTCTTGGTATGGAATAGTTTTTTCATATATTTTTATACTACCATATTCTTTTAGAAGCTTCAGTTTGTCTATGTCTTTTTGCTGCAAAGCTACATATACATCTCTGTATAGTGAGGTACTAACGTCCAAAGTTATTGACTCATTGTGATTACTACCAAGATCAGTTTCAGCATTTTTGACTTTGTTTTTGTTGAAACTGTCATTTGCACTTAGCCACCAACTTTCTTTGAGTTCAGGAATATAAGTTGTATAGTCTTTGGTTGCTAGGATATATCTATTACCAGATTCCGTTCCCAAATAAAAAATATCCATAACAATTCTGTCGTAACCAGCATATTTGCCACTTAGGAATTGGCCAGCTTTGGAATATTTTACAGTTGGTAGGTTTTCGGTTTGTCCATTTGGATTATATATACCCAAATCTTGTTTTAAGACTTCCTAACTACCTTCTAATTTTGGAGTGAATATTGGATTTAGTGGATTTTGGTTTGGGGTTTCAGAGGAATTTTGGGCTAGACTAGATATTGATCCATTAGCTGCAAGTTGTTTGGCTTTGTAATCTTTGGAATTGAGTGCCATTTGGTTCATTCCTATTGCGATTCCTGTTGATAGAATACCGATTCCAATAAGTATTGCTACGATTATAATCCAGATTGATTTTTTATTCTGCGAAGTTAAGTCCAGTTGAGTTGGTGTAGATGTGTTGTGATCAGACATATAGTATGCTTACTAAAATTAGTGTAATTCTATGGTTTGTCAATTTGAGTTTGGTTTGAATTGATTCCTCAATTATTACAAAAGTGTTCTATACTCATTTTAACAAACAAAAAAAAAAACCATCTCATTGATGGAATTTAATTTTGAAAAAACTTTTGACAAAAATAATTGTAATTCTATTGTTGGGTGCCACCATCCGCTGCTGGAGGTGTTGTGGTTGCTGCTGATCCACCGCCGAAAGCTGCTGTAAGATCGCCTTGTAAAGCACCAGCAATTAATCCAACAACAGTGTATGCTAAGATAGTTACCGCTAAACCAATTGAAGCATTGGTAACAATTTTTTGACCTGTTTCAGCACCTTTGGGATCATTAACGTCCATCCATCTGTAACCTCCCCAAATCATATACACAATAGCAACTGCTACGGCCAAAAATGTAAGAATACGAGCTGCACCAAGAATAAAATTAGCAATCGTTCCTCTTAGATCACCTCCACCTAATGCACCTTGAGGATCGGCAATTAGTGGACAATTACCTACACAGGTTTTTGGTAATTCTAATTGAGCAAATGTTGGAGTTGCAAGGCTAAAAGAAAAGCCAAATAACATAACTAAAGTAAATATAGAAATTAATAGTTGTTTGAAAAGAGACATAATTTGAGAAAGTTGTTTAAGCTATATCCAATCTTCTGGATATTATCGCTAATAACAAAGATTTTATTGCATTTTTTTTGTTTGGTCAACAAGGTAGTTTTTTTGACTTAATATCTACTTATTTATATTAGATACAAAACCCCAAAACACTTTAGATTCTGAATTAATTTTGGGATGATAGTTTTTAGGTTATGGCTTGATTTGATGTGTCTTCAAATTGATTCAATTAGTATCATGCAATCAGCTTCCAAAACAAAATTACTCAAATCTTTGCCCAGTTCGGTTGACACAATGTTAAGTTGAGAGTTTAGAATTTGATACTTTTGATTATGATTCAAAAAATTAAGAACCATGTGGTAGCTAGATTTACCAAAGTTAAAAAATAAGATTTGACCTGATTGAATATTTAGTTTTAGTACATTATTGCCAACTAAAGTAATGTTAATCAATTCCCAATCTTTGGTTTTTTCAAGCCATTTGGATAAAATTAACTCTACATTTGGATCAAAGGTCTCTTCAATAATTGGTAGAATTTGAATTGTCCACTTAGTGATAGCACCTTTTATTTGGTCATTTTGCCATAATTGTAAACCCTGTTGAACCAAAAGAAAAATATTAAGTAGAAGTAATTTGGAACCTACAAAGTGTGAGGCAATTCTTTTTTCATCATGATTCTCCAAAAAAAACAAAGACTTACTTTGATAACTATTATCCAAAATTGCAGACCAATTATTGTACAAAATATTATCTAACCATGTTTTATTATAAAAATAATCAAAACCGCAACTCAAAAGTTCACTTTCTAAATTCCAATAAACTTCTGCCAAAAAAACAAAATTAGGTTTGTTGAGTTTAATTTTGGGGATTGAATCAAGCCAAAAATTAGTTGTAACTGGTTTATTCCACGTTCTCTCAAAAATCTGGGGTAGGACTAACATTGTCATATCACAACGAACGCCATCACACAATTGACTAACTTTGTGTAGTCTATTAAGCATGAATTGGTGGGTATCAAGCTTGCTGTAATCTAGTTGTAAAGTATCTTGCCAAGGATCAAAGTTAGGATCTCTACCTAATGCAAAAAATTGATTTTGGTAATCAAAACTAAACTTATAATCTCGACTTTCTGTTCTCAAAAAAATGTTAGGATTGCTTTGTAACAAACTTTCACTCAAGCCAAAATGATTCGGAATAAAATCTAACATCAATCTAATACCCAAATTATTTAACTTATCTTTGAGAAGAATTAGATCATTTTCGCCGCCAATAATTGAATCAACGGTATAATCTTCAATCGCAAAACAAGAACCAATAATTCTATCTTCAGGATATTGATCAAAAATAGCTTTGGCTTTGTCAACAGATCGATGAGCAATTTGCCAACAGCCAAGCAACCACACCCAATTAAATCCCAATTTTTTTAGATCTGACCAAAAATAATCTGGAATCTGAAGTACTGAAGTGTAATTGTTTTCATACAAAAAATGACGAATGTTAATTTGGTAAAGGCGATTCATATAAATAAAAAAATGGATTGACTAACATATACTAACTACAATCCTAAAACTGTTGTACTTAATTTTTTTTAGGATTCAAAAACTCGAATATTATTTGAGTAGAATATAAGTTGACAAATGGTTTGATCGTCAATCTCAAAACAAAAACTAATTACCCAAGTGAACCATTTTTGCCCAATCCAAAAGTTCTCGTAACATCTGTTGATTGCGATCTGGAAGTGATAAGTTATTCAAAGATTGTAAGGCAGAATTATAAATTTTGGTTTTTTGGTGGTGAGCCATTTCTTTAATCTCGTTATTTGCCATAATTTTTTGTAATTTGAGTTTTTGATTAGTTTGCATCCAGTCAAATTCTTCCTTTTCAGTCATTATGGAAGTGTACAAAAAACCCTCAAATTTTTGATTTTGATTAATTTGATGAAGTAGAGAAATATTCTTTAAGACTTCTTCCAAAAAAACCCATTTGATATTGTCGGTACTGACTGAACTACCAGGTTGATTAAACTTAAAACAAAATCCAATCAAACAAGGCAAGGCAATTTGGACAAAACTAGTGCCACTAGATTGAGCTTCAAGATATTCAGAGAGGCTAAGGTTTTCGACATATTTGCGTTTGTTACTGGTGTATACGCTTGCTAAGACTTGATTCAAAAACTGGTCACCAAGGTATTTGGAAAGATAAGGTTGTTTGATAACCAGAGAATCCATTATGGCTTTAGACTTACTTTGTAATAGTGACAACTGCTGCGGTACAAAAATAGCAATATCTTCTTCAACCATACTACTAATATTGGGAATTCCACGAAATTTAATAGGAATTTTTTTGTTAAAATAAGCCCGACTTTCTTGAACTAATTCGGAAGGATTACTAGTCAAATAAAGAGTTTGGTAATACCATTCACAAAAAAAAGCTAATTGCGAATTAGCTCCACAATACCTTGCCATCGAAAAACTCAATAATTCTTTTTGCTTCAAAAAATGATTCTTAATTGGTGCTATAAGATCATAAAGCTGATTATTAAAGTCAATTTGAGTTAATATCAAATTAGTTTCTGTGAGGAACTCGGTTAAAAAAGCTGATTCGTCCATAATTAGTTTATTTGTCTTCGACAATTCTTACAGGTAATTGCAAAAAGTCACCTTGTCGAACTGGAAAATTATTCAAAATATTCTGTCTAATGCGTTGATAGTCAGTTGTGTCAGAATCAGTTGTGTCATCTCTTAAGTTATTAATTCCAACGGTGGCAATTGTAGAGTGAGGTGAATAGCCAGTTGTATCTACCGCCAAAAGCTTGTTAGCATAATGCAATATATCATTCAAATTTTTTTGAAACTTAGTTGCTGTTTCATCCATCAAATTAGTCGAAAGCCTTGATAAGTTAGCTACTTTTTTGACATCTTGCAGAGTAATTGAATTGGATTGGGTGGAAGACATATAAGTAAATCTATAGCTCGCTAGCCTTTTTGTCAATCAACTCAATTCGTCAAAATTTTATTTATTTCAATTTTGCATTCTAAATGCTACTAAAGTCCTATCCAAGCCATCGCCAAGGCATCAGCTGCATCATCGGGTTTGGGAATTGCATCAAGTTTATAAATTCTTTTGACCATTTCTTGGATTTGTTTTTTGTCAGCTCTACCGTAACCAGTGATAGTTTGTTTGATCTGTAAAGGTGTTTTGGAAATAATCTCAACATTGTGTTTGGCGAGAAGGTAAATCAAAACTCCACGACTTTGAGCTACTTGAATTACAGTTTTGGCATTCTTAAAAAAGAACAAATCTTCTACTACAGCTTTAGTTGGTTTATATTTGGTTATCAAAAACTCAAAATCTTGAGCAATTTCAAGAAGCCTAAAATGTCCATCATTTCTATTGGTTTGAGCTGTGTGCAAAATTCCATAATCTATAATTTTGGGGTTAGCCTTAGTTCCTTCCACTACAGCAAAACCAACTATATTTACACCGGGGTCAATTCCAAAGATCATTTGCTTATAAGTTAAAAATGTGAAATTAATATAATTATGAAGTTTTTTGAAAAATTAGCTGAAGATTTTAAACCTCTAAAGACAAAGGAGGGATATCTTGCGGCTTATAGCGAATCTAACCAACATGCTGTGAATGTAGGATTTTTGGCATTGGCTTTCAAAGTTATTTTAGCTTTAAATGTTCATAATCCTGATTACTCGGCTTATAATAAAAATTTAGATTTATTTTTAGGAGGTGTTGGTATTGGAACAATTGCATCCATTACTAGATTAGAGCAATCAAGAAGTAAATTACAAAATGATTTAACTTACAACGATATAAAGGAAGAGCAGGTTTGGAGTTTCGGAGAATTTCCCACATCTGCACCAAAAGCTATAGGTGAAGGATTAATAGAATCCACCAATCATTGGTACAATATTTTTCAAGAAATATTAAATAAATTAAGGAAAAAGTAAAATTGTCTCCAACCGCAAAACTACCCAAAAGGTAGATATTTTTTGATGTTTGACCAGAAACTACCACTTGTTATGTTAGATAATTTTGAATTAGATGATTTGCCAATTATATTGGTTTGGTTAGCATCTTGATGATGATATGAGTAGGCAGCTAAGGCGATGCAGTTAATAAAAGCGGGATTGTTGTTGTAATCAGGAACAAATTCAATTGTATTCAAATCAAAAACATATTTGAAAGTATTTAGCTTCAATGTTTGACGGGCAATTTCGTCAATTCCAACCAAGGAAGATCCGCCACCTATTAAGACACATCCACCTGGAAGAGAGTTCTTGCCAATTTTTTTGAGGTCTTTGAGAATTAAGCTAAATAACTCCTCAACTCTTGGTTTGGCATATTGTTGAATTTCAGATAGCTTGAATTTTTCGTTAATTTGTAGGTCTGGATTATAGATTTCGATAGTTTCATTTTCATTATCTAATTTGCCTAGTGTCAAAAACTGTTTTTTGACCTCTTCTGCCATTTCAATATTAGTTTGTAACCCTACTGCTAGATCGCTAGTTATATGATCGGAACCAGCTGGAACAATACCACTATATATAACCTCTTCATTCTCCAAAACAATATATGAAGTGGAAGCATAACCCATATCAATTAGAACTGAACCAGCTTTTTTTTGACGTGAAGAAAGGATATAATCAGATGCTGCTAGTGGAGTAAAAATAGTTTCAGCAATGTGTATATCTGATTGTTCAAAAACTTTATTAAAATTCCTCAAAAAACTGTTATCACAAAGAACTATTAAGATTTTTGCTTCGAGTTTGCCACCAACCATTCCAGTTGGATATTTGATACCTTGTTGGTTGTCTACCGAAAAGCTTTTGGTGATCAAATGGATGACTTTGCTATTTTGCATTCCAAACGCCTTGTTGAGACTATCTTGAACAACTCGATCTACATCAATATCTGTAATTTCATTATTAGACGCTGAAATAATAGCCATACCTTCAGAGTTAACAAAAGTTATACTTGGACTATTGATACCAACAATGGCTGACTTGATAGGAAGACCAACTATACTCTCGGCTTGATTAATTAACTCGATGAGAGATTCGGTTGCTTCACTCATGTTGGTTATTACTCCCTTTCTAATGCCAGCTGATTCACCCTCCAAAAGACAAAGAACCTGTAATTTACCAGGATTGTCTAGTGATTCTTTGACGACACACAACTTGATAGAGTTGGAGCCAACATCAATGGCTACTTGATACGGTTCTCTTGACATTTTACTCGTTGAAGATTGTTTAGCAATGCTTTTTTTGTCAAATTTGTTATTTACTGCAATGTTTTTTGACAAAGTTTTGGTCAGATCGGATTTTGGATAGACAATAAAACTAATTCTAATCTTGATTATTGATATGTCTAAGACCATATATTAACCAAAAACTAGTTTATGATTTATTTATCTGCTTCATTAAGTTTGGAGTTTTGAAAGAATATATAGAAAGCGGCAAAGATTATTTTGGAGCCAGTGCTGGAAGTGCAATTTGGTGTGAATTAATTTTGAACTGTAACTGGTTCAATGGGTATAACTCTCCAAAATTTGAATTAACTCAAAGCTGATTTACAACTACAAAGTACTGTGATATAATTATTTTCATATTTTATAATTGCAAAAAATTAATATTTTATGAGTAACGTAGAACGAACCGTGGGGGGGTAGAAATAAAATTAAAAGCAGCGGAAGAAAGATTGGCAGAAGGTAACTTTAGTCCTGATAATAATAATTATGAACGAAGAGTGGTTGTGGGATTGGTCAATACTCTAACAAAAGAAAGATTAAGAATTGCACAACAAAATGCAGTTGATTCTCAAATCCTCAATATAGGAAGCTTAGAAAATATATCTGATATATCACAACTAGTTCCTCAACAGCTAACATTTTTAGAACGCTCTCTGTCAATACACAAGGATGACCCATGGCTAAATACTCAGGTAGGAACATG
>JAYUKQ010000094.1:0-10306 GCA_043764315.1 bacterium
GAAAACTCTAACTTCCTCTGTAGCAAAACTACAACTTTGTTCAATCAGGCTTCAAGTAAAGTTGTTAGCAAGAGGATAGATATCAAATGGGTTGTATAGATAATATAAAAGCTGGTAATTCAATTGTTACCAATAAAAAAATTTATGATTCCAGATAATTTCAAACCAAGTATTCCAAATAAAGGAGGTGGTCAAGTTTTTACAAGCCCTGACTGTTTAACTCAAATTAGAATTATGCACCCAAGTGAAGGTGAATTTCTTAGACCTAATGGGTACATTAGAAAAATGATTAACGGTAAAAGCTATGTTGATTTTAATGACAACATACCAAATTCCGCTATTTACTCCAAAGACAAATCAGAGCGATGACACATTTTGAAATACAATTCTAAAATTATGTTTTTTACAAAAAATAAAACCAAATCTGTTACACCAATTGACATCAATGAAAAGAATGTAAATTTAATAAATCACATTAATCTTACTGAAGGATATGTTTTAACAATTGTTAATGATTATTTTAATATTCAAGATTACCCGCTTTATGTGTTTTTCCTTGATGGCGATTCTAACTTAAATTTGATTAAAAGTTTCAATTATTCAAAAGTAAAATTTGATTTTCTTCCACCCTCTATTTCTAGTTTAACATTTAATGGAAACAGCATATTAATAGATGATTTTAGCGATAATAAGCTTTATGTTGAAGCAAAAAAATTTCAATTATTTCAATTAGGTCAAATTAAGTTCAAAAATCCATTGCAAATTTTAATTGATCTGGGGTTTATTTCACTTTAATTAGCGAGGTTTTATCACCCTCAAAAGTAACTCCAAAAGTGTCTCTGCAACATTATTATTCGCCAAACAATCACTGGCCAAATTCGGACTTAATGTCTTTGAAAAACCAAATATCGAAAGTCAACTTTTCTTATTAACTAAGTCTATACTAGAATTGACATAAGTGAACAAATAACCAAGTGGTGATCTGGTGGACGTTTCAATGCTTTTTGGACTAATAAAAAATCACCTACTAAACGGTGATTAATTCTACTTTTTGGTTATCCAAACAAGGATTATTAACTGTATAATCTCCTTGAGCAAACAAGCTAATTTGCATTGAACTTAAAGTAAAAACTAAAGCTGAAATAGTTATATATTTGATCATATTACTTGTAATATATTGGATTAAAGTTTAAATGTCAATTGGTTTTTTGGATCATAATTTTAGGATTTGACTATTAGACCAATTATGCGAACGAATTTGGTATTTAACCAGTTATGATATATCGTAAGATTTCTCGGATGTGAAGTTTTTGAGATAAAGCAAGATTTAGGTAGTGGCGATAACTAGACATTTCACCTGCAATTACAGCTCCTATTAGTTGTCCACTACTCGGTCTGTAAAGTAACGTAATAAAACCTTCCAAATTAATTTTGTGGATATTTTCAGTGGAAAAATCTGGAAAAAACATATTCTTTGCCATAACTTCAGTGATTCCAATAACAGATATTGGTCGTTGCAAATTAAGATGAAGATACATTTCGTCAGTAGACAAAAAACCTTGATTTCCAGTCATTATTCCAGCTCTATCCCAAAGTTCGATATATGGATTCTTTTGTTTGACCTTAAAGCAAAAATCTGTTAATTGATGATTCTTATTCTGTTCAATAATTCGACTGTTACAGCTTCCAAACGACCAGACATGTTGCAAGGTTGTTCTCGATCTAACATCAGTCACAATTCCTGCTGCACTATAATTAACACCAACTTCATTAAGATTAAGACCTTTGTCTTGAAATGTTTCATCCACAAATTGAAACACTGATTCAAACAAATACGTTTTTTTATCAACTTGTACTCCAACACTCGGGTTATTCTTAGCTCCAGTATTAAATACATGACTAACTCTTTGATCAAAGTGACATTGAATGTTTTTTTGAGATAAAGAACGCTGGAGGTAATCAATAGCTTGCTCACTAAGAACTGGCATAGATTCGTACAAGTTTTTTTGGTCAAATATTTCGACTTTGATTCCAAGACTAGCGTATATTTCGGCGACTTCAAGATTAAAGGGTGTGAAGCCAATTATTGCCAAACTATTAGGAACGGTAGGTAACTGAAATATATTGTACTGATGTAAAAAATCCACGTCTATATCAATATAATTTGGTTTGACTAGTGTATTTTTGCCAACTGCTATCAAAACATGTTCAAAAGTTATAAGTTCAAGGGAATTAGCTGTTTGGACTTGTACTATATTCCTTGAATAAAATGATGCTTTACCTTGAATAAC
The DNA here is from genome assembly GCA_043764315.1 of bacterium. Classification (GTDB taxonomy): domain Bacteria; phylum Patescibacteriota; class JACMRA01; order JACMRA01; family JACMRA01; genus JAYTWQ01. Next base: position 2,292 of record JAYUKQ010000094.1, read on the forward strand.
TTGAAGATTAGATATTGATTTATATTCTTGCCAAAAATACTGATAAGTTGCCATGGTTTTGCCTTGTAATACTTTTCTCAATGACTGCCTGTGATGAATCAAAGCTTTGTGAGTTTTGTGGAAACCACGGAATATTTCCAAACTTAGTTGGAATTTGTTAGCTTCTTGTTTGAGCCAGTATTTTGGAATTTCTAAATTATGGATATAACTTCCACCAAAAACATCTTGTTCCAGAAGAATAACCTGTTGCCCTTGTGAGGCAATTTGTTTGGCTAAGTATAAGCCGGATTGACCTGAGCCAATTATCAAAAATTTACAACCAATCATGTCTTATTGTTTCTGTTGTAATTAGAAATATTATTTACTACTAAAACTGTTTTTATAATCTAAAAAAATCTCCTATCGATTTGTTTACTTTAGCTATGTTAGTCATATCAAATAATCTATCTTTAGTTCCAGCCAAATATTCATATTCGAAGTTGGCTTCACCTGTTTTTGCGGTATTAATAACTGTGTGTTTTTTGTGAATTAATGTGTTTTTTGGGTGAATCAATTTTTCTAAGGCTTTCAAACTTCTTTTGGTTGTTAGTGAATTGTGTTGAGGTAGCAAGTCCAGAATATATAACTTAGCAAAACTATGCTGCTGGGCAATTGTCAGATTAGAATGAATCTCTCTAAAATCAAAATTGTAAGCAAAGTCCAAATAACTTCTCACACCTTTTCTAGACGTGTTCTCCATCAATAAAGCCAAGAATTGTTTGTCAGCTAGATCTTGTGTTAGATCAAATTGTTTTTGGATAGTTAACAAGTTAGCCTTGAGGAGTTTGTCAGTTCTTCTTTTTTTGAACCAATACTTTAGTCCATCCAACTTTATTCCCAGATCGAGCAAAACCAGAATTTCACACTTATCAGGGTTATTGGCGGCGTAAGTTAGTCCCAAAGCTCCTCCAGCTCCATAACCAATCATACTTAATTTGGGCTGTCTTAAGGTTAGAATAGTTGGTTTGTTCTTGGCAAGAATTAACTTAGCTGCAACTTCAGATTGAATTTCCTTTTTGGTATTGATGAATTCTGTTATCAAATCTTGCAAGTACTTGATGTCAAAACTTTTATCCAAATTATTGTAACCAGGAATAGATATGGTAAAATTATCTAACAAAAAGCGATCTGAGTATTGGCTGTTCAAGTCCAGATTGGTTCGAATTAGAGGTAAAAGTGAGCTGGCCGTATGATAGGCTCCATGTAGGAATAAGAGCATAAATTCATTTACTAAGCCAAAATTTAGCATGGTACCTTAACTTTGTCAAAAGCTACTGTGAGTTGGTTGACAATTGAATTTATAGTTAGCAATATATATCAAATATGTCATTTAACCAGTCAAATCGATTTCCAGATCCAATTCTATCCATTTTGGTTGATTATGCCCACGAGCCTGAAAGTATGAGAAGATTATTAGAAACTGCAACTGATTGGAAAAAAAGAGGATTTTTTGATGTGATTATTCACGTTGTGAGTTGCTGTGGTAAAGGTCGCGACGATTGGAAGAAGCCTGTTCTTGGCTCAATTTCTTATCTTCATGCAGATTTTAGCGTTGTTACAACTGAAGAATATACTGTAGAAGATGACCCAAATGAAATTCTAAATCTACTTACTGAACATTATCCACCCGAAACAATGTGCCAAAATATACAAGATCTTAATCCGACGCACAAGTATATACGAATTTTCGATAGGCGAGAGGCACTTGCTACTTGTCCAAAGATTGCAAAAGAAATAATGCAACTCCATCCCAAAAAAACCAAATTCCTTCTAGTGTCTACTAGTATGGGTAGCCAGCAAACTATGACACTACCAGAAGGTGAGATTGATTATGACGAACGTGAAGAATGGCGAAAAGTGTTCAGGGAAGTAATTGGGTTAAGTCATATTTAGTATTACACCTAATAAATACAGTAATCTCAATCTTAACTTGAAAGAATAACAATTCTATGTTAAGGTGTTATTATTATGAAATTTGGTGAACGAACAAAATGGACAAGAGAAGGTAAAAAGTTAAATGGGGGGGGTAAAAGTATTCAATTAGAATTACCTGATTTGAGACAAATATTGTTAGGATTATGTTTAGTTTCATTAAGTTCAATAACAGCTTGCAGTGGTTCAGGTTCGAGTCAAGAAAGTAGTAGTAGTTCGAGTTCGAGTCAAGAAAGTAGTCCGAGTCAAGAAGGTAGAGTGTTACAACCCAAAATGCAATTCTATATTAATCAATTATCACAAGAAGAATTAAGTATTGCACAATCTATGTTGCCTGCTATTAATACAGTTGAGCATATAGCTCAAGATAGAAATAATTGTATAGGTATAGTTAATCCCGTTTCAGGAGCAACTGGTTGCTTTCAAGTTGTCCCAAGTATATGGAAGTGTTTCAAGTCGCCTGAAGGTGTTTACGATGTTGGTAGAACGTATCAAGAACAAGAACTTTGTTCATTAGTTGCATTGGCTGGCAGAAAATATGACATGGGAATAGGTTCTTTGAAATATGAAGAAAATCAACAAAGATTATTTGTGGCATACAATGGAGTTCCTGGAGCTCAACAATCTGGCTATACACACAGAACAAAGACGTCTACTGAATATGGAGCCGATGCAATGAAAGTGTTGAAAAGTAGTAAAACTTCACCAACAGATTCAGGTTCGGGTAGTCAAAGTCAAGTAGGTGGATCAAGTGGTGGATCTGGCGGTGATAATAAACCTTCTACTAAAACTATTACTAAAATTTATGGTTGCCCAGGTGAAGAGAATCCAATTAAGGATGCCAGATATAGTGGTTGGACAGGTAAAGAATGTCAATAAATTTTATCCCCATAGAGCGGAGAGAGATTGAGAATTATACTCATTTTACTAATTACAGTTCAAAACTAATTTACACCAAATTGCCACCTGTTAAGGAGGTGGCGGCGAAGCTGACTAGGTTTTTTTGAGATTTTTTCGGAGCTCGAAATGTACAAGTGTTGAATTTGGTGAAAGGAGTGCAAGGAAAATTGACAAAAAAACTAGCATAAAGCACCCTCAAATAATATGTCAACTTCTCCTGGTTTGAATACTAGATCTCTGTTTGTGGTTGGAGATGATGCCCAGAGTATCTATGGTTTTAGAGGTTCTAAAATTGAAATTATCCTCGGCTTCGAAAAAATATACCCACGCACAAACGAAATAATCCTTAACCAAAACTATAGATCTAATCAAGGAATTTTGGATTTGGCTGAACAGGTTCTAACTCATAACCCTAACCAAAAAAAGAAATCTTTATTTACTCAAAGACCAGATACAACCAAAGTCAAATATTATTTGGCTAGAAACGAAAAAGATGAAGCTGAATTCATACTAAGACAAATTCACCAATTGTATGTAGAAGGTAATCAAGAAGTCACTGTAACTAAAAACGATCCTAATTTTGAAATATTAAAGACGGAATTTAGCCTACAAAAATTAGAACAAATAGCCAAAAAAAATTGATTTGACACAGATTACAAATATAAGTTACAAGTATTTCTATGCAACCAAAAACAGAAGTTATCGCAGTTATCAACCAAAAAGGTGGTGTCGGCAAAACTACAACCAGTGTTAATTTGTCCTCTTGTCTGGCTGGTAGAGGCTACAAAGTATTAATAATAGATCTTGATCCACAAGGTCATTCTGGTGAGCACTTAGGTTGTCGCCAAGGTGAAAAAGGGGTTCTGTCAGTCCTTAGAGCCAAAACAATAGAATCTTCTGATATTATCAAAACTTATAAGGAGAATTTATTTATTTTACCTTCTAATTTGAGTTTAGGTCAGTTTAATCAAGCTAATCCTGTTGGTAATCAATTCAATCTACAAGCAGTAATTAGATCTGAAACTATCAAATATTTTGATTTTGTGATTATAGATTGTCAGCCATCTCTTTCACTTTTGACTTTGAACGCTTTGACTGCAAGTACTCAAGTTCTTTTACCGGTGCAAGCTGAATTTTTGGCGCTTGATGGAATGACACAACTGATCAAAACACTACTTGAAGTTAGATCCAAGTTACATCCACAACTTCATATTCTAGGAATTCTTTTGACTATGGTCGATAACAGGAACAAACTTAGTTCTGAAGTGCAACATGAATTAGCTAAGGTGTTTCCAAAGGAATTATTCAAAAATGTTATTCCACGCAATGTGGCACTGGCTGAAGCTCCATCATTTGGAAAATCTATCTTTGAATACAGCAATAGCAGCGTAGGTTCAAGAGCTTACAAATTCTTAACTGAAGAAGTTCTTAACAGAATAGGCAAATAATACCAATCCATTGTTATCTTGAGCAAAACAAAATATTCCGTGCCAGCATTTTTACAAAGCATAAGTCAATCATGAATTCAATTCAATTTCTTCAACGACTCAAATCTCTCACCAAAGAAGAGCTTTTGAACTTACACGGTGTAGGTGAGGTTTTGGCTGATAATATCGTAGAATTCGCTCAATCCAAAAGATACCAAAAACTAATTAAAGATTTTGAAAGTTTGGAATCCAATGGAATTAAAATTCAAATTATACAACAAGTAATAACTCAAATTGACGGGAATCTGACAGGTCAAATAATTTGTATAACTGGAATCTTTGATAAACCTAGAAATGTAATTAGAACTGAATTGGAAGCTCAAGGAGCTAAGATTGTAGAATCTGTAACCAAAAAAACAACCCTACTACTTGCAGGGTCAGAGGCTGGTTCAAAATTAAACAAAGCAAAGAAATTAGGAATTAGAATTGAGAATAATTACGAGAATTTGTTATTAGTTGGTTGTGGAATGTTGGGTTTTTTGTGATCTCTAAGCCACTCTCTGAACAATCTAATAATTTTGTCTTGACCTCCCGCCAAAAAAGCTGGATCACGGTCGATTGATACGAACCAACATTCTAATTCTTGTTTGGTATTATCCCTGTCAGTGTATCGCCAACGCTCATTGATGTTAATTGGGTAAACTGGTTTGAGGATATAATAAAGTTGCAAATTAGAATATTGATCTTCTTTGTTCTCAACTAACATCAAACCCATTGGGCAAACTATTCTTGTTTCTAGACCTGTTTCTTCTTGAACTTCGCGAATAATTGTATCAGATGGATTCTCATACTTTTCGATACGACCACCTGGTAATTGAATTCCTCTTGCTGGTCTGGAGATTGACTTGAATACTAAATAGTAATCTTTGCCAGAGTATTTGACCCAGATAATTCCACCACTGCGAAAAATATGCTTTAGATTGAATCTTTTGCAAATGGCTACGGAAGGACTATCTCGCTTTGGATAGTTGTCGGTTTGTTCCATGGTAAAATATTTTAGATTTTTTAGATACTATAGGACGCAACCAATTAGGTTTTTTGTTTTGTGAATGTAAAAACTGGAAAAGGTAACTTATTACAGTCTAGTTGCAGTTTTTTTGATTGTCAAATATCTTGACATAAATGAGTTTAACTCTTTAAGCTTTGCTCGAAGTCTAATTCTTTAGCTCTTTTTGTTAGTCATATTTTTTATTAAAATCAATTTTTTTATGTCGACAATTCATAATTGGAAATTCACTAATCACGATAAAAATAGCTGTAGCTGGGAAACCGTGAGCCAATCAGAGGAACTTTTAGGCAAATCAAAAGAAACTTTCAAGTCAAAAATTGATGCAATTGACAATGCTAATTTGGTTGGTTTCAATGGTTTCTTTAGTGATACTTTACAATGGACAATCTTTGAAGAAATTGACGGCTGGCACTGGAAAGCTGAAAAGAAACAGAATGGCACTTTGATCGCTGTGTCACATGTACCTTTTGTTAACGTCAAAGATGCTTTTGAAAATGCTTTTTTGTACGGTTGCCCAAAAGAATACGTTACAAGTCAAGGAGTTAGTTACAATATGGCAAAGTCTGCTGATGTAGGTGTAAGTGTATTTAGTCAATCGGTTGAAGTTAAGAATACAGATTCAGAAGTCAAAACTAACAATCATCAATTCAACCAAACAATTGAAACCAAACCGACATATAAGTTTGATTCTAACAAAGTAGAAGTTATTGATGACCAAAATGAAAATATTTTTTGGACTTGGTTATTGCCACTTTTGATACTTTTGGGTTTGTTGTTGTGGTGGTTACCTTCCGTTCTCGGCAAAAAATCTGAAACTCCACAAGTGGATTCTAACAATATAAGTAGTACAATAAAAGGCACGGATATTATATCAGCACTCAAAACTCTAAATTCGAGCAATCTAAATACCGCAGTTGAATTAGCTGGAATTGCTGAAACTGTCAACAAAGCTGGATCAAGTTATCTACTAGCACCGACTAATGAAGCCTTTGCCAAGCTACCAGCAGGGACTTTGGGTAATCTACTCAAACCAGAAAACAAACTCCAATTAATCAATCTACTCAAAAGTCATTTGATTCCAGGCAAATTTGATTTGGAAACGTTGAAGAAACAAACTATAATTACTAACGCTTCTGATCAGACTTGGTCAGTAAAATTCGAAAATGAAAAATTGATGATTAACGGAGTGGAAGTTGATACTCAAGTTGATGCTACAACTGGTGATATTAGTGTATTGCAGATTCCAGCTGTGCTTTTGCCAATTAATACTAACATGCAGCCCGACAATTCAACCATGGCATCTTCCTCGAATAGTTCTTCTGTGACTTCAATGTCTATTACGGCAGAAATTCCAAAAGTAATGAGTAATAAAACTGTTGAACTATTAGAAAAACAAGGTAATTTTACTATTTTACTCAAAGCACTTGAGCTATCTGACCTCAAATCAGCTTTTGCTAATGATAATGAGTTTACTATTTTGGCTCCAAGTGATGAAGCTTTTGGTAAGTTACCAACTGGAATCTTAGAAAGTTTGGCTAAACCAGAAAATAAAACAAAATTACAAAACATTCTCAAATATCACTTGGTTCAAGGTAAAAAGACTTTTACTGACTTTCAAAACAACCAAACAGTTGAAACTCTTAATGGTCAACCAGTGACTTTGACCTTAGATGGTAATGGGATTGGTCAAATCAAAGGTGTCAATAACACAGCTCAAGCACCTATTCCAGATATTATCGACGGTAATATAATCCTTCACGTTCTACCAAACGAAATATTATTGCCTAATTAGTCTATAGATTCGAACAAAAAAACCGACACCTAAATAAAGTCGTCATCCTGAACTAGATTCAGGATCTATTTATACCCAAAAAAAATTTCTTCAAATTAGGAAAAGTTTTTTGACCTAATATAAAAAGTGTGCTACATCCAAAAAATGTTCAAAGTGAATTCAATCGAATCAACCCAATTAGAGACACCTAAACAGTGGTTAGAAAGAGAGGTGAAAACAATGATAGAACAAGTTACAAATACAGTTTATCAAGAATTATTGAATTCATCTCTTAAAAAAGTAATTAACAATTCCAAAAGTAAGAAAATAGGTGTACTTGTAAGAAAATTTATTAAAGAAGTGAGTTTGGGTTACAATGTATTGAATTCATCACACAATGCAGGCACTCAACAACGTATAAACAATTTAGAAGTTTCAGATACCACAATCGTTTCAGATGAAATCGCCGCAATCAAATTAGCTGACCTTACCAGAATACTTAGTGAACCAGTGTCAGTTTTAACACGAGCATCAATCGATTCCACTCGGTCACAAGTTAGTTTGAGTGGACTAAACCAAGAACAAGATGCAGCAAGACGACAAAGAATAGAAGAAAGAAAGAAAAGAGCTGCCGCAGTAGAAATTCCAAAGCAAGCTAAAAAATATTCCTAATTTGGAGGGTTTTGTTTTTGAAGTTGAATTGTCAAAGTTGGGTTTTTGCCTTTTACTATCAAGATGACTATCGTCCTAGAAAATATTCGCTCAGCTTGGAACGTTGGATCAATAATGAGAAGCTGCGACGCTCTCGGTTGTGATTTGATTCTGGTTGGTTACACACCTTGTCCAGTTGGACTCAATCTCAAACTAATTACCAAAA
>JAYUKQ010000095.1:0-10061 GCA_043764315.1 bacterium
ACAGCTTCCAATTGCGTTAACTTACCATCTGAATTGGTATCTGTCCAAGTAAAGTCACTTAAAAAACGACTATCTAATTTTGGCATAACTTTTCTATAGATACCAGCGGAAGGCTTAAATATGTTATTACCTTCTAATTTTCTAATTAAGATATAATCAATATCCCATGTAAACAGATATTTAAATCCGTTAAGACTAAATACTTGCGTGGGCAATATATTATAAGACCACAGACCATACATAGCGTATATCGGCAAATCTCTATCAAAATCAAAGCCAGACCAAGTTGCATTGTGTAGATATGGATTGTAAGTTATAGCCTCAACTTTCCACTCTTTACCAATTTGATTAATACCAGTTTTTACAAATTTTTCATTATTTGACCAAAGAATATTCGAATTATCAGGGTCAATTACTCCGTTGTCTGCATATTGAGTTCCAGATTTTTCCCAAATTTTGTTTAGCCCAAAGTCGTACTTTACAACCGAGTGAGCTGATTGAGAAATATAATAACCAGTACTGTCAATATCAATGCTAATTGGTGCGTATAATTTTCCAGATTCTAATTTTCCAGATTCAGATCCGCTAAAAACACCTCCTTTTGTAAATATTTCACTGGTTAAGTTGAAATTTAAATCGTAGACTTTAACGTTGGAATCGACTCCAAAATCGGTCAAATAAATTTGATTATTATAAAAAGCGATATCAGATGCTTTGGCTTGTATACTTTTGGACTCAATCAGATTCCCTGCCGTTCCATATTTACTCAAAAACCAGACGTTGCTCATATCTCGTTCCAAGACCACGTAATTGTTTTGAGAAGGGTTGAATTTTATTTTGTATGGATGGTGATTTGTTGAGAAACTACTTATTAAGTTCAAGTTATTACTTAGTGTATCGTACTTCAAAACTTTTTTTGCTCCTGGGGTAACTCCCAACAAAAGATTGTTCTCACCTGCATCTAGTCCAGTTATACTGTTACAAAGATCTACACTAGCTTGTGATCCACTTGGTTGACTAAGGTAATCAAATTTTTGTGGGTTACAAAATCCTGTATCCGACTTTGTATAATCACCGTCAGTAATTCTGTTGTTTTTGAATATATTTGCATCGCTCGAGCTAAAGTTATTATATTTAAAATCTGATGTATTTAATCTACTAATTCCATTTCTATTGATTTTGGTTGAGTCATTGCAATTTCCATTTGTTAGGTCTGGGCAATAGTTGTAATTAGATAGACAAAGTTTCCCGCTACTGCAAGCGCTGAATTGCCTAAGGGTTGATTAGGTACTCGATTATCTTTTATCATTGGCTGTAATCGTGGTAAGAGAGCTCCTGTATCTTTGTTGTATCTCGAAAATTCTCGCCCACCTTCGTCATACAAAGTCGAACTTAACAAACTATTACCTACAACTCTAACTCCTAAGTGATTTTTTGGTATTGTATCAAAGTTATCCCAATCGTCAGGTTGAGAATTTCGCACCATACCAGCATCATTTCCCAAATAAGTTGAGTAAGAATTTATTAAAGTATCTTTATTAGCATCTACAGATGGTGTATTCAGCGATAGAACCGAAAGAGATAACGAAAGAGATAGTATAAGGCTAATTATAGAAATATACACAATCCCTATTTTAAATCTAAAATTTTTGTTTATTTTTGCAGCTATAGTCATATAATACTAATATTTATTTTTTATCAATTAATTAATATTGATATATTTAGTTTGTTAACATTATTAAAAAAGTATTTATAAATCACAAATTCCTAGCCACAATAACGTGTTTAAAGTTAAAATAAAATAATCACTGATATAAATATAATAAGGTACATGCAGGTGAAGCCATACACTTCAAATCCAACTGAATAATAATTATAAGCCAATAAAACATTTTTTACAAATTCAAAAAACCCTCCATAAAAGGAGAGTGCTTCAATTTTGGAATAGAATTATTTTATTTTGGACCAATTGTTAGAGAATTGATTTTCTTTCTTAACTAAAACTAAACCAATTAGAGCTGAAATTATAGCTACCACTAGCATACTAGTAGAAAAAATTTGGTTTCCACCAGTTCTAACTGTAGTTACAGTAGCCATTTTGGGTAATTCACAAGCAATACCATTATTATCCATATCTCTTTCACGTGAATAATTCACATCTCCGATTTTGAAATCGCCCATTCCTCTTGCCAAAAAATCTGCACAAGTCATAATCTTGATACAATCATTAATTGATTTGGAACCTGGATTCATTGACATAGTTCCAGCTGGGCAAGGTACACAATCACCATTGGAATTAGTGTAAGAGCCCATTGGTGAAACACAAGGAATTTTTGGAGCTGGAGGTGGGGTTGGAAGGTTGATAGTGACTACATTAAGAGACGTAGAAGATGTTGTTATAATCGCAGGTGGTGGCGTTACAGGAGGTGTGATACAAGCCGCTAGCGACATAGAACCAGCTGGGGAAGTTCCACCATTTGGACACACTATACAGGAAGAGGCACCAGCCATTGAGTAAGTATTGATAGGACATGGAATTGGACCTTTGTATTCAACGGTAATTGGAGGTTGATGACAAGTTGTTGCATCCATTTCCATCCATCCATTAGGACAAATTAAAGTTGTAGAAGGAATCTTTTGAAGTGGTGTAATCTTAGAAAAAGTTTTTGCAGTCCAAACAAATCCAGTTGTACCAACAGTTCCAACACCACACACTAACGGATCTAGAAAAACATTGTAGTTATACCACTGTGATCCAGCTCCCAAACATTGCAACGGTGAAGCTAAACTAATTTCAGCTGATGTTGGTGTATAGGTTGCAGAAGGGTTAGATACATTATTACCAGTACACATTTTGTATGAATTGCCGTCTTGCGTTCTTGTAGAAGGATTTGCATCTGAAGCTTTTAAGTTTTCGTTGGAAGAAGCATAAAAATAAGTACAAGAATTAATATTTACAGTTCTAATTTCTTCAATGGAACAAGTTTGATCCATTTTGATTAAACCTGAAGGACAACCATCTGTGTAAGTCGTTGTGGCAATTTTATTTTGAGCTGTACATTTGGTTTTGTCAGCTGAAAGCATTCCACCATTAGGACAAATAGTTACTGTAGAAGTGTTATTGGCATTAGGCATTGGGCAATATTGACCAGCTACACATGGAACACAACCACTAGTTGCAAAATATTCACCAGCCATATCACAAGCTCTAGCTACAGCAGGTCGTTTACATTGAGTGTTGTTGTTAAAAGCTGTGTAACCTGTAGGACAAAGTGAATTAGTTGTACCTGTTTGAGTGGTTACATAATCCCTAATCATCTCAATTGTAAATGGCTCCAGTCTGAAAGTAGTTTTGTCCAAAACATCCAAACCATTAGCACACACTTTGATAGCTCCACCAGTAGCGTTCTTGTAATTCTTTACATTGAATAAACTTGGACTATTAAAAGTTGGGGTGTTTTGAGCTCTACAGTAGCGACCATCGGAATCACTTACATCGCCCAAAACTACATTAGTTGTTTGAGTTGGATCAATTCTACAGAGACCAGCTTCAGCCACAACCATTTTGTAAAAATCAGTACAAACTTTGGCAGTTCTTTGCGTGCAGATATTCAACATTTCAGTTGAGCCAGATGGACATTGAGTTGCAAATGTTGGAGAAGTGTTAACGTTAATTACACAATCCATTCCTGATAAGGTTTCACCTGTTGGACAAGCGTATACTGGAGCAGCAGAAGCTATATTTGGATTCACGTTGCTAGTTGTCATAGCAATTGAAAAAGGAATCAACATTGCGATAGCTGAAACCGTGAAGCAAATTTTGGAAAAAATTTTAGTCATATTGTTTTTGTTTGTATATTTGTGTTTAGTTTTTGACTTACCATAATAGTGTAGCACAGTTTTTTTGGAATGCAAATTAATTGCTTGTTTTGAGCTTAGAATAAGGCAAATAAGAAGTTGTAAGTATTGAATATTGAGTTCAAAAAAATATCCACTTCACCAAATGCAATGCTTGTGTATTCCTAATTCTGAAAAAACCCAGTTAGCCTTTGGATTACCATACCACTAACAAGGGGCAATTTAGTAGAATCGATATAAATCTAAAAAATAATGACTAATTTTGAATTAATAATTTTTGGCTTAAAAAAGGTTAAAAGAGTGATTGTAAAGGTGTGTAGTCGTTAGTCAAATAAAAAATAAAAAGCTTATCAACAAAGGCTTTTTGGGTTAATAACTAGTTCAAACTGGCTTGAATAAGTCAATTGACAAACCGATCTTGATATGCCAAGCTAATATCTGTTAGATAGAAAATACACACCTTGTAGTGTGTAAAATATCAATATACATACTATATATAGTATAATAACCACAAAATAGTTTTTTAATTATGTCACCAACTCTCATTCAAACTAACCAAGGACTCAAACCAATAGACACACAAAAAATAATGGATTCTTTGATTTTTGCTTCCAAAGGTTTAGAACGAGTTGATATTTTTAAGGTTTACCAACAAACAATTATCTCAATTCACAGTGGAATCACAACTGACGAAATAAATATTTTGACTACTAAGTCAGCGTCATCTTTTATAACTGAACACTATGAATATAGTTATCTAGCAGCGGGGTTAATCCTACAACAAATCTACAAAGAAGTGTTTGGTGAGAGTATGTACGAATACGAAGATTTTTATTCACACCGATACACCGACAGCTTCGAATCTTATTTGGAAACTGGAATTAATTACGGAATACTCAACCCTGAACTTAAAGTTTTTGATATAACTGCAATCAAATTAGCAATTCAACCCGAAAGAGATCGTAAGTTCAAAGAATCGGGAATTGGGCGAGTTTATAAGCAATATTTACTTAGAGCGAATAACGATAACTTAAAAGTTTTTGAATTGCCACAGTTCTGGTTAATGCGTGTAGCAATGGGACTTTGCCTCAAAGAATCTCCAGCCAAGAGAACTCAATTAGCAATAGAATACTACAATGCCTTAAGTAATTTCAACATTTTGTGTGCCACACCCACACTGCTAAACTCTGGCAAAGTCCGCTCTCAACTATCTAGTTGTTTTCTTCTTACAGTTCAAGATGACCTCAAAAATATCTACAAAACTTATTCTGATATTAGTCAATTATCCAAATACGCTGGTGGAATTGGTGTAGACTTCACTAATATTCGTGCTACTGGTTCACTAATTAATGGTACCAATGGCAAATCCTTAGGTTTGGTTCCATTTCTTAAGGTAATGGATTCTTCTACAGCGGCAGTCAATCAAGGTGGTTCACGTAAAGGTTCTACAGCGGTTTATCTTGAACCTTGGCACAAAGATTTTCCTGATTTTTTGAGTTGCAAATACGTTTCAGTTGAAGAGAATAGACGTTGTCCCAATCTTAATACAGCAGCTTGGATACCAGATTTGTTCATGAAACGATTAATCAACAAAAATGACCGCTGGACACTATTCTCTCCGTCAGACGTACCAGACTTACATGGATTATACGGAGCAAAATTCGAAGCCAAATATGAAGAATACGAGAATAATTCTAATATCAAAAAAGAAACTATAAGTTTGCGCAAATTATGGGAAGAAATGATTACTTCACTTCTTGGTAAAGGTTTTGGTCATCCTTGGATTACTTTCAAAGATCCATCTAACGCTTGCAATCCACAAAAACATGTTGGGCCAATCTACAATTCCAATTTGTGCACAGAAATATTACTACCAACTAGCGAAACAGAAACCGCAGTCTGTAATTTGGCACATCTTAACTTGGCTAGTTTTTGGCAACCTCAAAGCAACACCATCAATTATGAAGAACTAAAAAATTGCACTAGACTATTAATTAGAATGCTTAATGATGTGATTGATAACAACTTTTATCCAACTGATGAAGCCAAACGATCTAATACCGCTCATCGCCCAGTCGGACTTGGTACTTTTGGGCTGCAGACTCTAATGCAAAAAATGAATATTCCACTAGAATCCGATGAATTCGTTGATCTGAATGACAAGTTATATGAATTTATCCACTGGAATGCTCTTTTTGAAAGTTCAGAGTTAGCAAAGGAATTTGGATCTTATCCAAGTTTTGAAGGTTCTAGCTGGTCAAAAGGAATTTTGCACCTTGACGCCTACAAAGAATATATCAACGGTCGAGGTTTTGCTTCTAGTAATAATTTGGATAAAAAAGAAATGGATTGGGAATCTTTGCGTCACAAAATTATCAATGACGGACTTCGCAACTCTCAAGTCATGATTGTCGCCCCTAACCGTTCCACTTCTTACATTGTCGGTTCATCACCATCCATAGAACCATGGGATTCCAATATCTTTACCGAAGTTGGAATGAGTGGCAAATATACTTTGATCAATAATGAATTAGTTGATGTTCTTGATAAAATTGGTATGTGGACACCAGAAATTATTGCCAAGCTAAAACACTTTGAAGGTTCTGTCCAAAATATTCCCGAAATTCCCCAGAATATTCGATTAGCCTTCAAGACAGCTTACGAACTCCACCCAAAATGGTTAATTGCAGCTAATGCTAGGCGTCAAAAATGGGTTGATATGGGAATTAGTTTTAACCAGTGGATAACTTCAACCAACGGTGCCGACGTAGAAAGAATGTATATTGAATGCTGGAAAGCTGGACTCAAAACAACTTACTACTTGCACTCTCGCTCTGGTTCACAAGCTGATCGTCAAGCCAATGTCGAAATCCCTACAATTGTAGAAAAGCAGATAGAAGATCAAATAATCGACAAAGAATTCGTCTGCGACAGAACTGATCCAGATTGCGAAATGTGTCAGTAACGTAAATAAATATAGAACCCTAAAGGTTCTTTTTGTATGCTCACTCCACTAATTACAGTTAAAAACTAATTTACACCAAATTACCCCTTGTTAAGTTGGCAGAGAAGCTGACTGGGGTTTTTGAGGGCGTTTTTGAGGTTTCTTTTGGAGCTGGGAATTGTACAACTATTGTATTTAGTGAAAGGAGTGTATTAAAAAAACTGCAAAAATTCGAATATATTATTTAACAACATTATCATTCAAATATACAAAAAAAGAATACCCACCTAATTGAATTTAAGTGGGTATTTCTAATGGAACGGGTCTACACCTTAACGAGTTTTTAATTCTATCTTAATTAACTCAAAACTACTTGACTTTGAACCAAGTTTTGGAGAATTTACCTTTGGATTCAACCATGAATAGATAGTAGTAACCATAACCAAACATTGCAATCATAACAATTGAAATAGCAATTACTGACAAACCACCAGTTCTTACAGTTCGAGTGATTGTGGTTGTAGTAATCATAGCTGATTTACATTCAATTTCACTTTTGGCACCTTGATAAGTGGTTGTTGTCCCAATTGGACACACAATAGGTGAATTAGTTTTACCTGGACAGTAATGACCTATAGGACAAATTTGGCAAAAACCGTTGTTGTCTGTGTAGTAACCAGATTGAGAAACACAAGGCTCTACAATTTTTGGCTTAGGTAATTCGATTGTTCTAAGAACTCGATCGTCATTTTTGACTGGAATAACTTCTACAACTGGCTTTGGAATATCGACACATTGATTGTTGGTCAACATTTTACCAGCTGGGCACACGTTACATAGTGGCGGATTGACAGTACCATTAGTACAAACAATTGGTCTGCAGCTCGCAGCCGTCATAGAGCTTACTGGAGAAGTGGTGTTGGAAGGACAAACTGTACAAGTCGTTGATCCAGTAGCTGAAAAAGTATTGATAGGACAATCAAGCGGTGTAGTCACTTGGCGAATAATTGGAGCTTGGTAACAGCTGTCACCTCCCATATCAATCCAACCAGTTGGGCATTCTTTGACTTGACCGTCAGCAATTTTTTGAAGTGGAGTAATCTTGGTAAACGTCTGGGCAGTCCATCTAAATTGTAATTTGCCAACTGTGATATCAGTTCCACACACTAATGGATCAAAAGCAACATTGTAGTTGTACCAGTATGTATTAGCACCATCACAATTGAAGTCAGCTACCTTATATATTGCAGTATCTGCAAAATCTTGACGACCACCTGTTGAACAAGCTGGCATTCCTGCAAGAGTTCCAGAATCTACGGCTTTGATATTTTCATTACCTGAAGCATAGAAATAGGTACAACCCAGTGAGTGAGTTCGAGCTTCTTTAATAGCGCAGGTCTTGTCTAATTTGATATATTCAGAAGTGCAACCGTCAATGTATTTGGTATACATAATCTTATTGTTAGCAACGCAGCGAGTCTTGTCATCTGACAGTGTTCCACCAGCGGCACAGACAGCAACTTGTGAAGTATTACCATTAGTTAATGGGCAGAATTTGCCAGCGGGACAAGGTTCACATTTGCCATCTTTCATGAATTCACCACCTTGGTCACAACTTGAAGTTGTAGCTGGGCGGGAACACTTAGTACCATTTTCGGTAGGTGTATAACCAGTTGCACAAACGTTAGAGTTGGTAGTTTGATTCTCGAAGTTAGCAACTTTATTAATTTGTTTATTAGATGTATCCACTACTCTAAAAGCTGCTTTGTCTAGTGCATTAAAAATATTGGAACAGTAAATTATAGATCCAGAGTTAACCAATGTAACTTTTTTGAGGTTAAAACCATCTTTGGAACAAGTTCTACCGTCATAATCTGCAAAGTTACCAAGAACAATTTGATTAAGTTTAGTTGGGTCAATTTTGCAAAATCCAGCTTCAGCAGCAACGAAAAAGCTATTTTGGCAATCTGTTTGAATACACGAAGACGTAGGCGAGTTAACAGTTGCGCAACCTATTTTTGGAGGAAGTTGTTCCAACTGAACACATATCGCTTCCATTTGGGTATAACCAATTGGACATGTCAGAGTGTAGTTAGGATTAGTTTTGGCTGGGATTATACAGTTAGTTCCAGTTAGTACTTCATCTTTGTTACAAGAATATTGTGTTCCAGCTTGGCTGCTACGTAGGTCAAAGTTGTTTTGAAAACTAAAAACTCCAGAAACTACTAGAATCAAACTAAAAATAGCTACTACCATGTAACTTAGTTTGGACAAAAGTGAAAGGTTACGATTGTTTTTTTGTTCTTCTTTCATGATTCTTGATTCAATGCTTTTTAACTCTTTACCAATTTGATTAATTTGGTCATTTCTTTCAGACAATGTTGGTTTGTTACTTGAGTGCATATATTAAGTACTAAAATGTGTTTTGATTATAGCATATTTAAATACTTCCCGCAACGACGTTTTTTGGTTATATTCAAAGCATTTTTGTGACACACTTAGATTGACAGAATATGTTATTAGGTAAAAAGTATAAAGATATATGAATAATTCTATGAATAATTTTTGGGTCAAATACACCCAGTCAAATCAACCTTTCTTTATCTTGGCACCAATGGAAGACGTAACTGATGTAGTTTTTAGGCAGGTTGTCAAAAAAGCTAATCAAGGTCGCCCTCAAATACTGTTTACAGAATTCACCAATTGCGATGGTATCTGTAGCGTTGGGCAAAGTCGCGTAATTCACAGACTTAGATATAATCCAGATACAGAAAGACCAATTGTAGCTCAAATCTGGGGCAAAACTCCAAATAATTATAGACAAACTGCCAAATTATGCCTAGAGCTAGGTTTTGATGGAATTGATATTAATATGGGTTGCCCCGAAAAAAGTGTCATTAGACAAGGTTCCTGCTCGGCTTTGATTAATAATCAGACTCTAGCTCAAGAAATTATCCAAGCAACACAAGAAGGTTCAGAGGGTAGAATTCCAATTTCAGTCAAAACCCGTATTGGTTTTAGGAAAATTCAAACTGAAGAATGGTTTAATTTTCTTTTTGAACATAATTTACAAGCTATAACTATTCACGGTCGAACCGTTAGCGGAAGTAATGACCCAGCTAATTGGGAAGAGATTACAAAGGTTGTAAGTCTCAAAAAAGCTAGACAACAAAAGCAATTAGAAGCAATCAAAGACAATTGGATTATGCAATTAGAAGCAATGATTATTTGACATCAACAACTAAAGAATTCATTTCTT
>JAYUKQ010000096.1:0-2865 GCA_043764315.1 bacterium
TCCAATAAATCCTTAATTTTATTCAATAATTTACGTTCTGGAAAAACAATTAATATTTGCTTATTAAAGCCTTGCAATTCAGCTTTTTCACCATTTTCTAATTCATCTTGTATACTACGTATAAGGTTCATTATACGAATAATATAATCAGTTTCTAGTTCAAATTCTACATTGTTGCTAACTTTTTGAGGATTTTCATTAATTAGTGTTATTTTAGGAGTGTAAGATTCCAATAAAGCCCATTGTTTCTTGGTTAATAGAGAATACGGTCGCCAAATTGCTTCCCAAGTGTCATTCAAAGAATTAAAAGTATTGTCAGCAAAAACTTTGAGAAAACTCATTTGTTGAGATTTTAACTTTATAGGTAAAACTTTTTCAATTGGCTTTATTTTGGTTTCATCAAGATCATTCTTGTCTTTCATTTGCATTTTTACCTGACCAACAATCAGACCTGTATCGCTACTTGATCTTAGTGGAATTATCACCACTTGTCCTATTTTTAATTCACACAAACTGTAATAAGTTAAAACGCTAAGATTTTGACCTAAATTTTTTGTTGGTAATATATTGTAAAAAAATTTTGTTTCCATATTTTAATTTTGAGAGCTTTTTGGGATTAAAATGATTTATTTATTGTTTGGTAGTACACAATTGCAAATTATAAAAACAAAGCTAGTTTTTGCAAAATAAGCCAAAATTGATTCTTTTTACTATCCTATTGTCATCATGATCAAATCCAAATATATACCGACAAACAAAAATGAAATTATAAATTTGGGATAATTGAATTGATGTAGTTCAAAATTACTAGTTTGTTTATATCTTTCATACGAGCTTCAGTATAACATCTTTTAGATTACAGTTAATATTTATTTCTAAATGAGATAAATTTTTGTATATCCTAAAGTCTCAACTTTTCTAAGTTTTTGGTCAACAAAAAAGCAACCTTCAAATTTTTTAGATTGCTAATTGTATAATTGATTATTCGTATAACTAACTAAACTTGATCGTCAATCGTAAAAGTTCCTATACTGGGAGCGTTAACTAATAGTTCCAATTCTGTAATTTTGGATTTTAGTAAAGCGATTTCTTCATCTCTACTGATAAGATCTTTGATTGCTAATTTTGTATTGTTGTCACTAAGTAGACCTTGATAATAATCGTTCATAAAAAATATTTTTTGGTTATAAATTGCACTTATATCTTTAGCCTGCACTGCTTTGTTGTCAATCTAAGGATCCAAAAGTTAGTTAAAAATTGTTTGAGCTTAAATCTATATACAGTGTTTGAAAGAAAGAAAACTCGGGAAATTTTGAGTTTATTTACTATATGTAGTAATTGGCTTGTTTTTAAACTTAGCTTCTGCAGAACATTTTTTGGAACAGAATATGATTTCGGACCAAACATCTTTCCATTTTTTACGATACTGAAACGGTCGCTTACAATTAGGGCAATCTTTGGTTGGTAGGTAGGATTTGAGTCCTTTGTATTTGGTTATGATTTCCATATTAGTATATTGAATTTGATTTAAAAAAGTTACCGATATAAGGACACAATCTTACTACAGTAACCCTATTGTAGGTTTATTTTTTTGCCAAATTAATCAGTTTATTAAAACAAATTACCCGAATAACAAAGCCTTGAATTGATCTAATTCTCCGTTGCGTTCCATTGAGAGAATCTGCCAAGCTAATCTTTTATCACGGAACTGGCTAGAAGTGATCTGCAACATGAATTGATCAAAGTCCAAAGTTACAACTGATATTTTTTCGCCAACATCAAGGTTTTGAATTGTAGTTAACTGACAATTCTTGGCTATGAAGTAATGAATCTTATAATCAATTTTGGTAGCAGGTTGGACTGATTGCCAGAGTTCGATAGAGTCGCTTGTATAACCAGTTTCTTCACTAAGCTCTCTAATTGCAGAATTGTAAGGATCTTCTCCTTGCTCAATTCTCCCACCGGGCAAACCTACAAAACTACCAATATTAGGCTGCTCTTCATTGGTTATAAGGATTTTCTTGTCAGCTGTAACACATATTACAGACACCACATCAGGTTGTTTTAACTTTTCAAAAATTTGAGTTGAGCCGTCGAACATTAATTGTTCCCATTGATATAGGTCGTATAGTTGTCCACTAAAGACTTTTTTGGCGTGGGACGGAATTGGATTTGACATTGTCTTTAAACATACACTATATTCCACGTTATGTCTATAGTAATTAAAAACACCTAAAAAAAGGGTTTATTTTATTGTTTAGCTGGAATGAATGTGAGACTTATGGAATTAACACAGTGACGAACGTTACGAGCTGTCATTCTCTCTCCTGTGAATACGTGACCTAAGTGAATCTTGCAGTTAGAACAAATAATTTCAACTCTACGACCATCTTTGTCAGTGACTCTAGTCACAGCCCCTTCAATCTCTCGATCAAAACTTGGCCAACCACAGCCAGAGTTAAATTTGTCTTCAGAAGTGTATAGCGGAGTCTCACAATTTTTGCAAACATAAACGCCTTGATCTTTATGATCTGTGTATTGACCACTAAAAGGAGGTTCAGTAGCTTTACCGAACATGACAGCTTTTTCTGCATCAGTGAAGCGAATATTAGATTTATCAAACATGAATAAAGTATTAATAAAAAAACCATAGTTGTCACTTCAGAGACTTTGAAATTGACTTTAGAGTATACAAAAAACCGTTGACATTTGTGTGTGTGTGGTAAGTTAGAATCGCAAATCAATTTTTGTAAAGAATTTCATTATGAAACAATATGAGTAAAGAATCTATAGGAGGATTAATGAGTGTAATAGGTAGTGTAATAGGTGTTGCATTACTTATGGATAACGGTAATCAATTAAACC
>JAYUKQ010000097.1:0-2845 GCA_043764315.1 bacterium
CTTAAATCATTACTATACCTACTCATATACAATTAATATTTGTTCAGATGTTACTAAATTGTCTAGTTTTAGTTGATTGTTAGCGGAATGGGTATAAGAAAATTAAAAGCATTAATAAAATCCCTAAAATTAGGGATTATTTTTTTGCTTTTGGGAATTAGCGTCGATTATTTTTTGATATATTTCTTCGTATTCTTTGGTCATTCGTTGATACTTAAACAAAGATTTGGATCTTTCAGATATATAATCACGATGCATTGCAAAACAATTTTCAATCACACTACAAGCTTCCATCACATCTTCCACGACCATTCCAGTTCTACCTTGCTCAATTAACTCTGGCATAGAACCTCGATGAAAAGCCAAAGTTGGAGTTCCACAATAAGCTGATTCCAGTACTGTCAAACCAAAAGGCTCCCTAAAACCAATCGGATGAATGTTGCATTTGGAATTGCTCATTAATTTGACTTTTTGCTCAAAGTTGAGTTCGCCAAGGTATTCTACAAGTGGATCTTCAAGATGAGGTTCAATGAATTTTTTGAAGTACTTAGCACCTTTATAATCTATTTTTCCAGCTAGTTTGATCTTAATACCTAGAGTTTGAGCCATAGCAATTGCCAAATGCGGATTTTTTTCGTGATCAAAGCGACCAATAAAACAAATATAATCTTCTGGCTTTTCTACAAAAGGATAATCGTCAGTTTCTAATCCGTGATAAACCATTCCAACGTAATTCAAAAAAGGTGTAGCTTCTTTGAGGTTGTTAGATATTGCCACAAAGTTACAATGCTGACGCTCTTTATAATAATCCATATCAACTGGCAAAGTAATTGAATGTTGAGTTAAAACCAATGGAATATCCTTAATTGCAAGAGGATCAATGAACATCGGATCGTGAAAATGGATAATATCAATCTTGTTGTTTTTTGTGTATTCTTCGAATTTTTGAAAAAAAATAGCCCTAGCATTGGCAACTAAGACATCGTGGTCAGGTTTGGTTTCTTCGCTTTGAGCAAAAAATAGAGCTTCTTGGCAAGTTGAGATTAATTCACAATCAACTGTTGAATCACCCGAAGCAAAAAGTATTGACTCGTGACCTAATTGGTTGAGACCTTTAATTAAAGATGCAATTACCTGTTCGGTTCCTCCGTATTTGGTTGGCGGTACTGGTACGTATGGACCTACTAGATGAGCGATGCGAAGTATTTTGGACATATTATTTGCACTAAAGCTTTGCTTTAATATTAGTAACATGACTTGCACAGCCTAAAGTGTCAAATTTTGAAAATTAAAACTAGTAAAAATTCAAAAAAGTGATATTTGATATTCTTTGTTTGTTCTTTTGTTTTTTAAATAATATGACTTCGTATAAATAATTAATTCTACTAAAAGTCACACATGTCAATATCAAAATCTGTCACAGCTTGTTTACTTCGCTAGATGATTTACAAATTTCCCAAGCTACTAACATTTCTTTACGGCTTTTTCCTATATTACTTAAGTGTTTTTTGTTATATGACATATAGATAAATGTTTTTACATCTTATTTTAAGATTTTGTATTACACATTGACAACTTTTTTTTTTTAGTTCTGACTAATTTAGTCAAAGCAATTTCTGTTTTTACAAATAATTTTTTACAAATCTTTTTATTATACACATAACTATGTCTAAAGAAACCCCATTTGGATATGAATACAATGATTCAATAAGTATTGAAACAAATTCGTCAGAAGGTAGTTACTGCACTGGCGGAGGTACACCAATAGAAGATGACTAAACTAAGATAGCTATGATTCTTATAATATCCAATAAAAAAGACATTCATATAGAAAAAGTCGCATGGTGGCTTGATCAAAATAACTCTAAATATATTATATTTGATCCCAACATTGATTCCTTTGAGTTTAGCTCGGAGGGTTTATTTTTTAATATTGAAAATCTAAAAGTAAACATTGATCAAGTTATATCTATTTGGTACAGAAAACCTGTTACAATACTGTTTCCAAATGAGTCATTGCCCAAGTATTTTTACCAAGAATACGCCAATAAAAGCAACAAAATACTTTACGAATATCTATCCAAAAATAAGAGTGTATATATGCTCAACAGATTTGACGATATGTCCACAGCAGGTAACAAAATTCTCCAGTTAGACTTAGCAAAAAAAATAGGATTAATGACACCAATTACGACTATCACCAACAATCCAAAAAACATAAAAATAGATGACTACCAAATGGTATTAAAACCGTTATCAGGTGGAAATTATTTTTCAGAAAAAGGTATAACACTACTAGGAACTAAGCTCATCACCCAAAAAGACATCGATAACTTTGAACCAAAAATAAGTAATCTTCCACAAATATTCCAACAAAAAATCAACAAACAGTTTGAACTTAGGATTACAATAGTTGGCAACCAAGTCTTTGCAGTCAAAATTCATTCAAAGAAATGCGAAGAAGATAATATTGTTGATACTAGGTTTGTGTATAAAGAGTTATACCATACTATATTTGATTTGCCACAAGAGATTCACGACAAACTTTTGATATTAATGAAAAAATTATGTTTGGACTACGGTGCAATTGACATGATAGTAGATCAAAATAGTAACTATTATTTTTTAGAAATTAATCCTAATGGTCAATGGCTATGGTTAGAAAATATGACAAACGTCCCTATATCCAAATCAATAGCAGAAATATTAATGAATCCACCAGTTAGGGTTTAATTTCCTATACAATTAAGATCTAAAGAAAGAATCTAGGTGATAAAACAACTCACAAACCTTTTACCAATCAACTAAATTGGTATAGACTTTAAATCATCATGCAAAGTCGATC
>JAYUKQ010000098.1:0-2840 GCA_043764315.1 bacterium
ATTGGAAGACAACAAAAAAGTATTGTTTTGCAAAAAAGCGTCAGTAATTAACTTTTGAATATTTTCAACTTGAAGATAAGTTTGAGTAAGATATAAGTGGGTTTGAAGCATAATATTTTGAATAAAACTAAAAAACTACTTCAAGTTAGATTTGATTGATTCCCATTTTGGTTCTTGGCGACACAAGTATTTTTTGTCTTCTGAATTAGCTAATAAGGCTTCAACTACAATTTCCAAAAAAATGGTATTTTGAGAACCTTTAACCCAAAACCACGATTGAGGTTTGATTTCATTCTTAGTTAACTCTTTACTAATTCCACCCGCTGTAGCATAGCGTTTGAATTGTTTACCACTGTAATTGACAAACCAACTAGAAGAATCAGAATCACCACAGTTAGACCACTCTTGCCCTATGAGATAAATATTTATAATTTGTTCAGGGTACTTAGTTTCAAGATCAATTAACCTATCCAATATTTTGCAATGTTCAACCTTAGCAACATTACCAAGTTCACGCATTTCGCCCAATATCAAAGTGTGACCAGTAGGCTGACCAAACTCTTGCCCAGAATTAATAACTTCTTCCAAAGTATCCAAAAAATAACCAAGACTAGAAGGATCAGAATTGTATGTACTATCAACTATTTTAGTCTGATTCAAACCATTAAAATAACCAAAGCGACCGTATGGTAAAATGCAATTTTGAAGAGTCGGAGCAATTAGATCACCCTCAAGTTCAAAACAATTAGCCACACATTGAAGTACAAGTGAGGTTCGAGCAAAACTTTTTGGTAAAAGATACTTAGAGTTATAAACTAACTTGTCACTACACAAAATTCCATTAATTCGACTACTTTCAGCTGTGGAAACCAAAAATTTGGGTTTAGCCAAACTAACAGAATCTATAGATTGAAGCTTTTGTATTGTTTGATCTGAATTAATGGAATTAGTCAAAAGTGTGTTGGTAATTTCACCAATTTTTTCTGGCAGAACGATATATTCAGCTTGAGAACATAGATTCACTTGCTCTATTGCGATATTTCTAAGACGCGAATCAATTAATCCATTATCCAAATTTTTGACCCACGAATCTGGCAAAAAATCTTTAAGGGCAGAGATTCTAGTCGAGTCAACAACTTTGTTAAATCCTTGATTATGTTCCCAAGTTGTAGCAGTTACAACGAGCAAGTCAATTCTCTCAAAAATCTTTTTGTAGATAGCAGATTCCCCTTGAAAGTCGTAGCCAACTTCCATTACAATTGCCATATCTTGATTAATCTCTAAGCGAGGAAACATCGAACTAAAAACTCCAAAACTTAAAAGCTTCGACCAAGCCAAAAATTTTTGAAAACGATTAGTATTCGCAAATTCAATATAGATTCCAGCGAGAGACATTACCACTCCAGTCAAAGTATTCAGATTTTTTTGCTCACTTGTTCCAGTTACAACTTGGTATCCGTTAGCTTGTAGGTATTGACTGATAAGCAAAGTGGTAGAACTTTTGCCAACTGTTCCAGTTACAACTATTATTGGCAAATTTTGTTTGGTGATTTGTTGATAGTGAGAATTCAATGCAAACAACTGTTTTTGAGCTAACCAAGCAAGAATTTGACTAGGAATAGAAATGGACATATTCAGGAGTATTTGGCAAACCTTAAGCATTGTCAAACGTACTACTTGAAGTGTGTCATTAATAACAAATCAAAACAATCTAACTTCACATTTTTAATTTTTGATTCTGAATTAAACAATAATTGACCCCAAAAAAATTGTGTACTATAATATAGTTAATATTAATATATAAATAAATAAAAAATGAAATATACATTTAAAAAAATTCTCTCCTTAATAGGAATATTTGCTATTTTGACTTTGATTGGATCTAACCTCAATACGGCGGCGGCGGTTAGTTTGAACGTTAATTTGGCAGTGGAATCTAGTGGTTCATCACCTTTTGACAGTGGTAATTGTATTACAGGATCAACAACCATTACCAAACCTGGAGAGGATTTTTGTAGTAATGACAACATTGTTAGAACTCATGATATAGTAACATACAGAATTGATTACTCGGTTAATGGTGGAATTGCAAGTGGCTCCAAAATTGTGCAAAAACTTTCAAGCGGTGCAATTTGGACGGAATTACCTGCATCTTGCTTGGCATCTTCTAATATTTCGATTGACCAACGAACTTTAACTTGCGAACTTGGAGAAATATCAAGTGGCAGTATCTTTACGCTCAAGCCAGTCGCCAAAATTACAGGAGATTCGATTAATAATCAAAACATAACATCATCAGTAGTTTTTAGTGGTGGTGGTAATATCGTCCAAAACTCTGGTCAATCCACACTTGTAGTCTCGGCATCTCCCCGTTACGACCTTGCTCAAGATCTTATCTATAGTCGACCCATCAAAGGATTTGCTAACAATAGCTCTGGTCAATCTGGTATAGTCCACACTTATCCACTTGTAATTCGATCAACCAAATTAAAAGGAAACGAAAAAACAAATGGTAACTTTGATTTTATTAATTCGTTGAGTGGAATTACTCCAAATACTATTTTGTTTACTGACAATGGAAATACTGGCTGCAAAACTATAGAATGGGATCAATACAGTCCTAACTTGCCATTTAGTCAAGAAGACTTTAACCATCTTAGTCCTTACACAGCACTAAATTCTGGCAGTGTTAACTGTACTCAAAATGGTTCCAACATCAATGTACAAATCACAGGCGCAAATACAACTTTTGCCAAAAAACCTACCAAAACCTACCAAGGTCTCGATTTACCAGCTGACGAAAATATTGCGGTTAGTTTGGCAATTTCTCTATGGACTCC
>JAYUKQ010000099.1:0-35719 GCA_043764315.1 bacterium
CATCCTTCACAATTTGATTAATATTTTTAGGTTTGCGTACACAAAATCCTTGCCATATATTAATATCATTTTGCTCCAGAAGATTCGTGGCATGTTGATACAAACTTCGCCCTCTTTGAGATTGCCCATTGACTATCAAGGCAATTTTTTTGGTGTTAATATCAATACTTTTAGACATAGTAGTACTTTGAATGGAAATAATAAAACACACAAGTTGCCGACAAACCTACCATCGTTCCAGCTACCACGTCGGTAAAATAATGCACACCCAGATAAACACGACTAAATGCTACCAAAAAAGCAAAAATAAGCAAAGTGATTATTAACAAATATTTTGAAATACGTGATATCTTGGTGCTAAAATATACAACAATCGCTAGTATGGGAAAAGCAGCAAAAGCTGTAGTAGTGTGACCAGATGGAAAACTAAAACCATACTCAACCACCAATCTACTTGTAAGCTCTGGTCTATTCCTGGCAATAAGCAACTTAACCAGCTCGACAGTCAACGCAGATCCTATAGCTGCAACCAAAAGTCCAAACATCAACTGTATCTTTTTATAAAAAAACAAGTAAGTTGCAATAAATCCAATAACAAAAACTCCACCAATCATACCAATATTAGAAATAATTTTCATTACCGCAGTCAAAATAGGATTACGTAGACTTATTACCCAAGTATTTATAGCCAAATCCAGTTGGTAAATTTTATTTTCTATCATTTCTCTGGCAAGATATATCGAGACAAACAGCACAATTAGTGTTATTATATACGAGTAATATGGTTTTATAATTGTGATAGTCATAACCAAATATTTGGAATTAAGATTATAATTGTATACTCCTTTCACAAAAAATAAAGACTACTATTTAATCACAAAATGAACCCCAGTCAGTCTTTAGACTGCCAGCCCCTTAACAAGGGGCAATTTGGTGCGAATTCACTTTGAACTGTAATTAGTAAAACAGATATAATGTTTGCAAACTTCATACTTCGCCTAAACCCCAGTCAACTCCTTACATTTTTTAGCAAGTTGGTTGGCTAATTCCATGTTCAAAGACAACTCCGACGATTGAACTACTTTGCAGTTTGACCAATATTTGCCAGTAATCTGACCAGCTTCTTGAGATAAAGCTAAATGAATTGAAGTCTTAGCTCCTTCACTAGCGGGTTTTGTAAAAATATAAAAAATATGTAACAGAACTTTCCATAATTTGTTTTGGGTTTGTGATCCAAGATTAGTTCGAATAATTCCAGGATGAAGGCAATTAACTGTAACATTAGTGTCAGCAAGCTCTTTGGCCAATCTAAAAGTGAGGAGATTGCGATACAAATTACTATTGCTATATAACCCAACTCCAATTAAAACTTTGTTGGTTTGAGCTTGAATACTATCTAATTCAAATTTGGCATTTTGGTGTGCCATTGAAGAAAGGTTGATTATTCTACCAGCCGAGCTTGCAACAACTAAAGGTGTAAGAATAGTGTTAAAAATGTACTGGGACAAAACATTAACTTGAAAATGTGCCTCAATATTATCATCAGTTAGCCTATAATCAGGTTCCATTATACCAGCATTATTGATAATGGTATCGATAATTCGGTACTTTCCCAGAATCAAATTAGCAGATGACTTAATAGATTCAATAAATTCCAGATCGCATTGAAACAAATCAATTTGGCAGGAAGGATTAATAGCCTCAAGCTCTTTTTTGAGTTCTTCGCCTTTGATCATATTTCGCACTGGCAAAATTAAAATCGAAGCATGTTTGACAAGTTCTTGAACTGTAGCTCTACCAATTCCTGATGTTGATCCTGTAATTAGTACGATTTTTGAGGTTTTGGTTATGTTAGACATATTATTTAAAGATTATGAATTGTTATTACTAATAATTGTTTGATAGTAGTGCAGTTTTTATTGAACAAAGTTTTTTTGCCATTCACTTTCTACAAATCCAAGTAGCAATTCATCATCATTCATTTCCACAATCGGTCTTTTGATACTAGTTGGAGTTTTGAGCATAAACTCGATTGCAGTTACTTGATCAACAACTTTTTCTTTTTCCGATTCCAAAGCTTTTTTCCACATCATTCCTGCGCGGTTGAGTACCTTTTCCCAGCCAAGTTCCTGACACCATGTTTGCAAATGATCTATATCTATTCCTTGTTTTTTGTAATCCCAAAAAGTATATTCAATTTGGTTTTGTTCAAGGCATTTTTTAGCTTTAATAACAGTTTGGCAGTTAGTTATTCCATATAGTGTGATCATAGCAAAATTAAAGTTGGCATTAGATTATTGGTCAATAAGAGTTAATGAAATAATCCAAATTAGTAACTTTACTGCTTATATTTAGAACTAAATAAAAATAAAAAATTCCCACTTGTAAAGGGGGTGGCGACGAAGTCGACGGGGGTTAGTTTACTATCTTGCCCGAAAGCAAAATATGTTTAACGTAAACTAATAACCCCACCGCTTTGCGGAGCCCCTTGTTAAAGGGCAAAAACCAAATCCCCAACGTAATAATGTTTTAGTGTAAAAAATTCCCACTTGTAAAGGGGGTGGCGACGAAGTCGACGGGGGTTAGTTGTTTTGCAATTAGTGTTCAAAATGGAGATTAACAAATTTGATAAGGCAACTAATCATATCTAAGAGCGTCAACTACTGAAAGTTTGCCAGCTTTGTAGGCTGGATAGATTCCAAAACCAACTCCAATCAAACAAGATAACACAAAAGCAATGTACACACCAAACCAAGAATATTCGCTAACCAAAGCCAAATCTG
This sequence comes from bacterium, assembly GCA_043764315.1. Lineage (GTDB taxonomy): Bacteria > Patescibacteriota > JACMRA01 > JACMRA01 > JACMRA01 > JAYTWQ01. The sequence goes on from JAYUKQ010000099.1 coordinate 2,784, forward strand.
GATTGATATAATTAGCACCTTTGACTATTAGAATTACAAAATACTGGGCTAACATTGCGCCGAATAATCCTGACAGTGCAGTCAAAGTTATGGATTCTGAAAGGAACAAAATCAAAATATCTCTGTTTTTAGCACCGAAAGCTTTGCGAATACCAATTTCTTTAATTCTTTGAGCAACTGCCATAAGCATTACATTAAGTACACCAATTCCACCAACTACCAATGATATAACTGCAACCAAAGCCAAAAAAGCCTGAAAAGCAACTATAACACCATTAATTGTTTCCAAGGCTGACTTAGACGAAGCTGTAGACAACTTACGAGCAAAATCACCCGAAAAAGTTGAAGCTCTGTACACGTTAATTTCTTCCAACAAGGCTTTACTTACATAATCAATTTGATCTTCAGTCTGAACTGCGTATAAAATTTGTTGGATATTTTGTTCTTTGGCACCTCGTAATTTCCATAGCGAAGGTAAAGGAATAATAACTTCTTTTTCGTTGCCTGTAAGTGAAGTTTCACCTTCATACTCACCAATTACCTTGAACGAAGTTTTGTTGAATTCGATCCGCTCACCAAGAAGTGAAGTTTTACCTTTAACCTCTTTGGCAAATTGTTTGGTAACCAAAGCCACATTCTCGCCAGATTCGTATTCAGGTTGGTTGAAAAATCTACCTTCTACTGTTTGAATATTCTTATTTCCTGCAATTTGTTGAAAGTTAATACCAACACCGCGGACTTGTTGATTAATAGTTTCATCAAAAATATTTTTGGTTTGAGCTTGGTAACCAGCAACTGGACTTTCAGACTCAATTGGATACTTAGACTTGATTGACTGAAAAAACTTATAATCGGCATTAGCAATTTTGGCAGTGTCAGCACGTGAATTAAAGTCGGCATTAATCGTAATTGTGGTTGGTTTTCCAATGGATTTGGTTAAGTAACCTGAAATGTAACTTTGAGCCACTTGTCCAGTAGAAAAGATTAGAGAGACAGACATGACACCAATGGCAATTCCAAGAGCTGTTAAGATTGTACGACCTTTGTTGGCGGTAAGTTCAGCCAAAGCTGATTTGATTGTTTCAAACATAACGATTTAGGATTGGATTATTTAGTGTTTACAAAATAGTTAATAATAGAACCAAATATTTTTATCAATTCATTTTTGTACTCTTCTTTAACACCGTAATTATTTTCTTGAAATAAATATTGAACTTCATTAGTTGGACTCACAAAAACACCATTTGGTAATTCACTCTTTGCTTTGTTAATGTTAGCTTGAACTTCTGTGTTTAGGTTACCATCTTTTTTGATTGGTTTGTCAAATATACATGCAACATTTAGGTTTATCTCTTTTAATATTGGAATAAATTTTAGCATATCAGCATCGCTACCACAGCCGTAACCCAAAAATTCAAAATTGATATTATCAAATTCACTGCTCACAAAATCATGATATCGAACTGGATCAGTTTGCCCTTCACACAGAACAATATTCTCTGCAAAAAATAATTCTTTACCAATGTTATCAAGAACAAAGGGTCTATTTTTGTTACCTGCGATTCTAACTATTTCTTTTTTACTTTTGGCAGTAAACCAATTAGCTTTGCAATCAGTGTCATATGGTTTTGACACTCTAATTACCTGACCACCATTCTTGATAGACTTCCAATCAATAAAATTAGGTGAGTGAGTTATTATTATAATCTGTGAATTAGCTGAATATTCTGAATAGATTTTTACTAATTCTTTTTGAGCTTGTGGATGCAATGACAATTCTGGTTCATCTATTACAAGGACTCTATTTTGTAAGTTAATTAATGGCAAAAGTAATTTGAAAATTCCAATCACCCCTTCACCAAGTGTTCCAGCTTTGTGTCCTATGTTGTTGCCTGTTGTGTATTCAACATATGCTTGATTGTTACTAAAATTAACACTGTATCCACTAAAATTAGGTACAACTCGCTTAATAAGATTAACAAATTTAGTTTTTTCAAGCTTGCCTTCAAGACTCTGCAAAACCATTACAAATTGAGAATCTAAAGTGTATTTGTGAATTTGATAATCAAAAATATTTGTTTTTCCAACTGAACCAGTGTCAGACCATAATTTGTTAGTTCCAATCTTATATGCCCTATCTTCAAAAAACCAATTAGAATCCGTGTTATCAATTATTCCTCCGCCATCAATAGCTTTCAAAGTGTGCTTTATCCCATCGCAATCCGTCAATTCCAATAAGAAGTTATTACGAGTGGATTTTTGAACCTCTTCATCATTGATTATGGAATTAAAGCGACCAAATTTGCCAATCGCGTCAAAAATTGTACTTTTACCTGAATTATTGGATCCAACAATTATATTGAGACCAGAACCATATTTACCACAAGGTAAACTAAACTCTATAATAGTTTTACTTTGAAATCCTTTATAATTTTGGATAATTAATTTTTGGAGCATATTGTTGGTTTGTGTTAAAAAAAATCTACTGCCTGATTTGTTAATCTTTTATTTGGATAAAATATTTTTGAGCATAATCCAGATAGTTTTATTTTTACTCATCCACAACTAATCCGTCTTTGAGTCTAATTACCCGATTAAAATGAGAAGCCAAATCATCGTCATGAGTTACAAAAATTACAGTTTTGCCAAATTCTGAATTGAGTCTAAAAATCTCTGCCATAACCTGATCAGTTGTCTTGGAATCCAGTGCTCCTGTAGGTTCATCACCAATAATAATATCAGGATCATTGACTAGACTTCTAGCCATAGCTACACGTTGTTGTTGCCCACCTGAAAGTAACTTGGGTAGTTTTTTGGCTTGATCAACTATATCAAATTTTTCTAATAATTCCATAGCAATCGTGTTACGGTTATGCCACTTAGAGCGATCAGAACTGTAGTATAATGGAGCTGTAACATTATCAATTACATTAAGCTTAGGTAAAAGATTAAACTGTTGAAAAATAAAACCAAAAGTCTTATTGCGAGTAATTGCTCTTTCTCTGTCTGAAAGCTTAGCAACATCTTTGCCGTTTAGAAAATACTGACCAGCCGTCGGAAAATCCAAAAGTCCCAATATATTAAGAAGCGTGGATTTGCCGGAGCCAGACTTACCAAGAAGTGCCATTGTTTCACCACGTGCAATCTCCAGATCGATACCTTTGATTACTAGTTGTTGCTGTTTTTCCACTTGATAGAACTTCTGGATTCCGTGAAATGTAATTATATTATCAGTCATAATTATTTAACCAAATTTGCATCTTGTAGTTCTTGTTTATCTTTTTCAACTTTAGGAAATATACTAAAAACAAAATCACCTTCGTTAATACCAGATTTGATTTCGACGTTTCGACCATCATCAAGTCCAGCTTCTACATTAATTGCTTTGATAGATTTGAATTTGTAAGTTTTGATCATTTCGGATGCTTGATTATTACTGTTTTGACCAAGAGAACGAGTATTAATTCTAGGAACTCCGTTTCGACCAAGACTAACTGGACCGCGACCTTGTTGCTGCGAAGCTTGACCTTGTTGCTCTACTGGATCAATGCCAACATAAATTTGACCATCAAATAAACTACTTGTTGGCACGATTAGAACTTGCTTTTGTTCGCCAAGAATTACGTCAACGTTGGACGTCTCACCGCTAGAGAATTGATACTTGTCAGTCTGTAGAAGATTAACAAAAACATCATATTCTAGCGCTGTAACAGTTGCTGTCGTTGGATTGGGTGCAAGATTCAATTCACTAATTGTCAGATTATCAAGTTCTGGATACTTGTCCACTTTGACATTTTGACCAATTTTGACCTTGGAGCGATTATCAGCAGAAACCACGAATCTAAGACGATATTCACCAGAGACAACCTTAATTACATTCTCACGAGAAGCAGCCACTAATCCTTGTTGCTTATAAACTCTTGCTACAACACCAGATTTTTTGGCAGAGATAGATTTATTTTTATCTTGTTTGGTGACATCTTCTTGAGTATCAGCTAATGATTTTTGGGCATTATTAAGGCTTACTTTGGCAGCGGCATTTTTTTGATCTGTTCCAGAAGCGGTTTGGTCAAGTTGAGATTTGGTTACACCTTGTTGAGTTTCTAGGTCACGAATTACTTTTTCTTTGGCGAGAATTTGTTCATCGTAAGTTTTGACTTCTTGACTGTCATCAATCTGTTTGATCCAAGTTTTGCGACTAGTTATATCAGACTTATATTCTTGTTTTTGAGTATCCAAACGAGTATTTTTGGCTTGATCTGTAATATTAGTGTTAATGTCAGCTAGAACTGGTCGTTGATAAAAACTACTATTCTTGAGACGGTCAATCTTGGCTTGCAAGTCGTTAATCTGTGAACTCAAATCGCTAGAATTAGATGTAGCTTGATTGTTGGCATTATTAGCTTGTTGTTGAGTCAAAGCCAAGTTGTCGCTGGCTGTTTTGAACTGTGAATAAAGAGCGTTACAGTTAACTACACTGAATTGTGAAGCAGCGGAAGAAGTGCTAGATAATGGAATTGGATTACCATTTGGACATTGAGTTGTGAATTGAGTGGAAAGTGAATCAACTTGTTGTCGCTGGGTGTTAGCTTGTACTTGAGCTGCAAGAGGTTGGTTACTTGGAGTGGTAGAATCTCTCTGTCGACGCAAAACATCAATTTTGTCTTGATATTGCCTAATCGCATCGTTGACATCTCGAGTGTTTTCAATTTCGGCGTATTGTTTTTCTAATTCAGTTTTTTCAATTTCATATTTAGTTTTTTTGTCGGCTAATTCTTTGGCTTTGTCTTCACGGCGTTGAATTAATTCATTGTATTCAGTATATCTATTCTTTAGATTAGTACTCATTTGAGACATATTAGCTTCAGTAACTTTTCTAGTATCGCCCAGAGATCGGTTGTTATTAACAATTTCTTGATTAATAGTTTTGATTTGGTTTTCGACTGTTGTCGTTCTAACTTTGGCAGTTTCGTTAACAAAATCTAATTTGGCTAGAATTTGACCTTCACTAACTTTATCACCAACTTTGACTGATATTTCTTTTAGTTCAGAATCTTGATACACTGGTAGATCATAATCGTAAGTATATTCAGCCGTGGCTTGAACCGAAATCTTCTTGGAAACGTCGCCTTTAATAACTGCAACAGCTTGAGATTGTTGAGAGGATTTTTTGGCAGAAGGAAAATAAGTCAAAAAAATTGGAACTAAAAGTAAAGCTAACAATAATAAAGGAATTGTAATTTTCCAGATCCAGCTAATTATGAATTTGATCCAACTCCAGATTTTGGCAAGAATTGAAGTTGAGTTGTTTTTGAACATATTTGGGAATAAATTAGTTTTGAAGTTAAGTTAAAATTATAGAATTAAATCTGTCATCGTGAACATTGATTTTGGGATCCAAAAAAACTATAAAGGTTTTAAACTCTAATTCTGTTGAGAATAATTAGCAGTTGACTAAGCTCTAATTCAGATAATGATTCATACATTTCTGCCATAGTTGTATCGTGTTCTTTTTTCATTTTTTGATGCATTGTCTGTCCGAATTCGGAAAGTTCTATATACACAGTTCGCCTATCGGTAGGATTATAACGCCTAACAACTATTTTATGCTCAACCAGCTTATCGACTAATTGAGTTGCGCCAGCAGCTTTGAGGTTCATTGTCGTTGACAAATCAGACATTTTAATAGATTTGAATTTACCGATTATAAGGTAAGCTTCGAGCTGCAAAATGGTAAGATCAGTAACTATATTCTTACCTTTGGACATCAGTTTATGGTGAAAAGAATCACGTAAAACATCCATCTGATCAATAATCTGTTGAGTTAATTCAAGTTTGGAATTCATACATACAACTAATAGTTAATGTTATTAAGTATCTATAAGATTAACCCTGTTGTCAACAATAGCTAATGAATAATAGTAATTATACTAATAATACTACCCTTCTTCCACAAAAACAACTCTACGATGACTGAAGATGATAGTTTTTTGGGTATAAAAATTCCCTCTTTTGGAGGGGTGAAACGAGGTGTCAGGAGGTATCTGAATAATTACTAATTTTTTGGATTCTAGGTCACAATTACAAGTATAAACAAAATAACTACACTAAGCCAAGTTGAAGTTTGAGGTTCTCTGGGGCAAAAGACATTGCAAGTTTTTGGGCAATATCTTGATTGAGTATATCTTTTTTGAATATAAGTTGTATTCCACTTGGACAAGATTCATCTTCTAAAATCACAAAAGCAATTTTGCCGCTAGTTCTAATAGTTTTGACTCTACCTGCAACTGTAATATTCTGCTTTGGACGGATTGATAAGTCTACGCTTTCGCCAGTATTTTCTTCACCATTTAGTTCAGCTTTGTCTACAACCAGTGAATAGAATAAGTCTTCTTTTTCAGCTTTATTCTTATCTTGAAGACTAGGAAGTAAAGCTCGAATTTCCTGCACCAAGTTCTCATCGTAATTGACATCAGTTGTGTCTATATCTTTGTCTGGATCCATACCCATTTGGCGGACTGTATGACGCATTTGGATTTTTTCTTCAAAGGTTTCTACAAGTGTCGGTGGAAACATAGCTTGGTACAGATAATGCTCGAGAAGAAAATTAGTCTCATCAGACTGTAACTTAGTAAGGTCAAACTTGTGAATGAAATCAAACCAGAATTTGACGAATCCAAGTTCAAAATCACGATGACTTACAACTGGAAAAGGATCAAAATTGTTTGCTTTTAGTTCATCCATTTTTTGGAGACGAATACTACGTTGAGCTTGAATATTGGAAGTATTGGAATTGGACATTTGGATTGGAGATTATTAAAATTTGATTGGAGGTTTGATCAATTTGGGTTAGTACCCCTTCTAAGGGGTCAAAGCGATAGCTTTGGGGGTTTAGGTTAAGTCTGACATCTTTACGCAATATTAAACCAAAAAATACTATTCACCCATTTCGTAAGCAACTTTGATTGTTCCTTTTTTGGATTGGATTTTGCGGATTTTGATAGAATTGAGTTCACGAGTATTGTTGATATGAGTTCCACCACAACCACATTGTAAAGTTTTGAAATAGGTGTTATCTTGACCTTGAATAACGATTTTGCGAGATACTTCCACACCTGATTGTTTGACTTTGGTATCTTGGGAGTACATTGGAACAAAATCTAATTCTTGTAATCGCAGCTCATTAACTTTGTCTTCAATCTTAGTTATAAGCTCTGTAGTCACATCGACTTCGCCGTAATATTGAACGTACGGACCAGCTGGAAATGAATAACCTTTGTCTGATTCCCAAGTCAAACCTAATTCACTAATAGCAAAATCAATCAAGTGAGCCGCGGAATGTAATTGAATATTTTGGATTCTAGCTTCCGAATTGACTTTGAGATTAACTTCATTGCCACAATTAATATCGGAGTTTAGTTCGTTTTCAAAATATCCAAAATGCTTTACAATCCCTTCTTCTTTAATGCACTTAGTAACAACAAAATAGTCATTTGGGTTCAAAAACACTTTTCCAGTATCGCTTGGTTGACCTCCACCTTGAGGATAAAATATTGTTTTATCAAGCATAATATATGTCCCAATTTCATTAACGATAATATCGGTAACTTTGGCGGTAGATTCGTACCTATAACTATCTTGCCAGTATTCCAATATAGTTCCACCGTGCCAGTTGATTTGGTCAAAAGTAATTGTTTCAATAGCGGTTTCAACTGTAAATTCAGGTTCGGATTCCGAATTTGTTTTATTCTCTAAAGCTTTTTTTTCTGTTTCCTGAATATTACTCACTCCCAAAGCCTCTAGCTCTTTTGAATACTTTAGAATTTGATCCTGTAAATATTTGATTTTAGACTCTTTGATTGTTTTGGAATTGTTTATTTCTTGTCTAATATGTGGAAAAGTGACACATTCACGAATATGTTTACCAAGTAGAAACGATACAACTCGCTCTGAAGTTCCAAAGCCAGACATTGGCGGCATACCATATTCCATAGCTTTGACATAGTTCATATCCATGAATTGAGCCTCTTCATTGCCAGCGTCTCTGGCTTCTTGTTGTTTCTCAAAACGACCAAATTGATCAATCGGATCATTAAGCTCACTAAAAGCTTTGCCCAGTTCAGCTCCGCCCGCAACTACTTGCCATCGTTGAGTCAATTCGGGATTACTCGGATCACGCTTTGCTAGTGGCTCTAATTCGACAGGAGGCAAAACCAAAAAGAAAGGATTAGTTGTATTCACACGAGATTTTTTCCAGAGTTTGTCCATGAGTGTACCTCTTCCATCTTCTATTCTTACATCGTTGATATCATTAGACTTACACATTGCCAGCAATTCTTCATCAGTCTTATTCTCGGTATCAATTCCCCCACCAGAAAAATAACGCACAGCTTCAAAGTATGGAATCTTAGGCCAGCCAGCTAAACCATCTTTGATAGTTGCAATTAGCTCCCAATTCATTTTTTTGGCTTCTGAAAGGCTACACCATTCTCCCCAATTAATATCGGCACCGTTATAAGCAACTTGATTCATTTTGCCAAGTATTTCTTCAACAACTCGTTGATACACTCTCTTTACAAACTTAGCTGCCCAGTCGTAATCAGTGTAAGCACAATACCATTCAATCTGTGTATATTCTTGAAGATGCTGCGGACTCGATCCTTCGTTACGAAAAATTCTACCAATCTCAAAAACCCTTTCAAAACCTCCAGCTACAAGCTTCTTAAGAGGTAATTCAAGCGATATTCTAAGATACATTTCTTGATCTAACTCGTTATAAAAGGTTGTAAAAGGCTTAGCTTCTGCTCCACCTGGAACCGATTCAAAAACTGGACACTCGACTTCAAGAAACCCTTCACTTTCCATTTCTTCACGCCATATCTGCCAATATTTGGCTTTGTAACGTACAATGTCACGGATAGCTAAGCCATTCTCATCTTTGGTGTTCATTTTAAAATCAGCTACACGATCAAGATAACGAGATTCTATGTTCGTATAATCCATTATTTCTGGTAAAGGTCTAAGCGACTTAGCCAAAACCTTGTAATCATTAACAAAAATTGAAGCTTCTCCAGTTTGTGAATAATCCATCATACCAGTTACTTGAAGATAATCTCCTTCATCGATAAGATTCTTAAAATGATCAAAAGTTAGTGAGATTAATTGAGTATCATCCAGAGCTTTGGTTAGCAAATCATTGAGCATCTTAGAACCGTCCTGTGGCAAATAAAAACCTTTGTGAATACCTTTTAAAACGTCTTCAAGAGCTGTAGTTAAACCGATTGTGTTAGACCACTCTAATTGTTGAGGAGATAAGAATTTGGAAACTAATGACATATTTGTACAGCTTGAGTAAATCTTACTCTTTGGTCAAACAACTCAAATGCAAACATTTTTAAAATCAATCAATTGCTCAAAACAAAAACTTACCTTAGACTTGTATTAATTAGCAAAAATAAAAATTCAAAAATAAAATGATTACACAAAAATTACAACGAAAATATATAAGGGGGGTAGAAACAGCAATTGAAAATGAAGCGAATTTACAAACTTCAGATGAATTATCAAGGACTAAAAGAGTTTTATCTAAATTCTTCACCGCACGAAATGCTTTGATTAGCGGAGGAGGACTTATAGCACTTTTGAATTTTGCACAACCAGCATTTTCTCAAGTAGCGGTAGAGGCAGAAGATTCGATACCTGTACCAATAGAACAACAATCAAATTTACCAGCAGCAACAAAAGATAATGTTGAAATACCAAATCTTCCCCATCTTCCACCAAGAGTAAAACCAATAAGTTCCAATGAAAGACCAATAGTTAGACCTCCAAGTGCAGATGAATTAAATTTAGATCGCCAACCCTTAACAGTGAATCAAGAAGGTTACAATAACACGTTTAACAACAACCGACCATCCACATTATTCAACGGAAGCACTAGAACAGGAGATAAAAGTGGTATCAAATTCGAAGTTAAAAGCAATAATGGAAGAGTAGAAGCTGGTGCAAGTCTCACTTACATTTTTGGAGAAGGTGCAGATCGCGCAGTTGAAAAAGATAGAGTAAGAAGTCAATTAGAGAGTTTACAAGTACAAACTAATGGAGCAACAGCAATTGAAGGAATTAAAGGATGTACGGAAATTGCAAAAAGTATACCAACCTCTGAAAGAGGTGAATTCTATTTAAATTGTATGAAAGCGGCTACGGAAGGAACAGTTGCTCTACCAATTCCAAAAAAATAAATCTCAAAAAACTCAACTTACTTCAAGCTTCTCAAAAAACTCATTAACTTGGGTTTCTTTTTGTGTTGAATTGTAATGTACTTCATGGCTTCGTCAAAATAATCTGAATAACCCAAAATTCTCCATTTGGTCATAGTTTTTTCTAGTTCGGAATAATCTCCAACAGGCAAAAAATCCGACCACATTTTGACTTGATTCAAGATTCTAATTTCAATTGACTCTCGTTGCTCTGGAATAAGATGGCAAATATCAAGTAACAATTCACAATCAAAATACTGCAAGTTACCCTCCAAAAAACTAGTGTACACAGACGACAACACAAAGTCTAACCAAATTTCGCTTTGACCTTCAAAATCTTCCTTAAGCCTTGCTAGAATTTCACCTTTATCTGAATCTTCCAAGCTTTTTACTGTAGAATTAATCAGGTGATCAAAAGGTTTGGTGAGTACTGCAAAACGCAATTTCCAAACTTCTGACCAAAAAGACAGTCGCTGCCTATCAATAAAATTTGGCAATAGATCCAAACAAAATTGCCACCAACGAGTTCCATCTAACTTAAGAGCAGTAAGAATCAAATACAAAGCTTTTTTTTCGTTTTCATACTGGCGAAGCTGTGAAGTGAAGTAAGTTGAGATTTGGTTTTGGAAGTCGGTATAATCAACTTGGTTTTTTTGGAAATCAAAGATGAATTGTTCCCACCAAAAAATATTCTGTTGCCGAGATTGGCTAAAGTACGTATCCAAATGACCTAGAAGTTTGCGTTGTTTGGATTGCTGTTCTACCGCAAAGATTGAACCTAAAATTGAATCTTCCACTTTTTGATCCAGTTTTTGCTTGCCTTGAATATCAAAAAACTCTTTTTCCAAATCGTGACAAACAGCTACAATATGCTTACATAAGCCAAATTCTGAAAAGTAAGGACAAGTACAACTAACGAATTGATTAATAGCTTCATCGGCTTGAGCGAACTTCGATCTAGGAAGTAAAAAGTGCAACAAAGGCATTCTAACTATGTACACTTCAGTCCCAAGAACCTTATATTCTCGCCAATTATCTAAGAGCAAATTCTTGTGAGACAATACTCCACCTTCAAGATATAATCTAACTCCACGATCAAAAATACTCTTGGGAACTTGGTTTTGAACTAATTGTAGATAACTAAAAATTGACATTATAAAAGCATTTTGAGACCAGTGAACCTTTTGGTCAAGGAAAATCTTTGGAAATAAAAACCTCAAATCTAAAGGATTAACCCTTTGGAAAGTAATTTTTAAAACAATTTTAAATTGACTCGCTTGAGGGGCTTGCACGAAGCGACTGGGGTTTTTGTAAGTTTTGGTGGGTGATTAGAAGTCTATTTGCAAAAACAATTTTTGTACTGTATAATACTTCTTAAAGCCAAAGCCAAAGCCAAAGCCAAAGCCAAAATAAATATAAATATAAATATAAATATGGTTACAAAAAAATTGACAAAAATTTGGTTAAAAGAAAATGAAAGTGGAAATAATCAATCAATGGAAAACACAAATCCAAATAGTATTGAATTTGTCTTTGTTCCAAAGAATAGTGAAAGAACTAAAACTGAAATCAATGATATAAGAAATCAAGGTAATGTAGCATTAGGTTTCCTTAAGTCAAAATTAAAACACAAAGCGAATAACTCATCAGAAGTTGTTGAACAAATTCCAAATAATACAAGTGCAGAAGTATTATCAGAACAAAGTATCGATACCAACGAAGTAGAGGCCCCAACAGAGGTAACTAGTCCAACCCTAGAAGAATTACAAGATCGTTCAACACAACTTCAACAATTAGAAATTAGATTTAGATATGGTTTGATAAGCCAATTAGATTATGCATCAAAAAAATATAATATTGAACATAACGTTGAAGAAAATAATAATCTAACATTAGCACCAAAAGAATCCAGAAAAGAAAGAGAATTAAAATATTTAAAAAGTGACTTAAGGTTATTGGAGGCTAGAAGATATAGTATGGATGCTAATACTTACAACAGATTGAAATATGAAATTAATGCAAAAATTAATGCAATAAATACAGCTCAAAATATATCTGATGGTACAAATGAAAGAACAAATCTAACTCTTATACAAGGTGGTAAAAGCGATTCAACAGCTTATCAGCGACGATCAGCATAAACATTAGTCTAATTGATCAATCATCTTGTTAATCATTGTAATTTGATTGGTAACTTGAGCATGAGGTTGCAATTGTAGCAAAACCAAAAACTTGTTATTAACTGTCTTGGAGCCAACGAGTCCAATTGGCAAGTATCGATTGAGAATTACACTAACCCAAAGTGTATAATCCCAATAGCAGTAACTCGAGATTATCGGAACAGTCGTATTGAATTGAGTTAGTCGAGAAGTGTCACCTTGGAGTAGAATAATCTTGCGAACTGAACTTGGAAGTAAATTAGTTTGTAGATAATTAGCCAAGAATTGACAACCCATCGAATGGCACATCACAATCTCGGGATTATTGTGGCTAAAAAATTCCTTAAGTTTCAAAATATATTCGATATCTTGAATTTGCTTTTGTTCATGAAAATAGTTGATAATATAAGCAAATGGATTGAGAGATTCTAATATTCCAAATTGTCTATCATCTCCCCTACTAGCTGCAAGCAGCCTCGATAAGGTAAAAACTGCCAGTCTTCAGCTCGAATTTGATACAAACCAAAGTTACAAGTGAGATTGTTAGCATTACCAGGGGTAATTGCAATTTTTGGCTTGAGTAGCATTCAAAATTAAGTATTTGATTAATTAATATCTACCAAAACTGATTGATTCAATTCACATTGTAACTAGTCTCCAATACTTTGGTATTTACAGATAATCTATTTAATTTTAACCAAAAAACCAGAGGGCAAACCAACACCAGATTCACATTGTTGAACTAATTCTTCAGCTACAACCTTCTTTTCAGGGAATAGTTTGGAAACTAAAATTTGCAACAAAGCTGGGGTGAATCTAGGAGAATGTAGTGTAACTATCATCATACCATTTTTGGACAAAAGTTGATAAGAAGTCTTAAGCAATTTGACCAAATCATCTTCGATCTTAAAAACTTCACCTTTGGTTCCACGCCCATAACTTGGAGCGTCAAGCATAATTGCAGGATATTTGGCTTCACGGCGAACTTCACGAGCGATGAATTTGTATACATCTTCAAGTATGAATCTTTGACCTTGGCGATCAACTCCGTTATTGTCTAAGTTTTCGGTGTATCGATCCATGGAAGCTCGAGAAGAATCTACTGCAGTAATTTTGTAACCTTCCGTCGCTAGCGAAACACAACTCGAACCAGAGTAAGTGAATAGGTTAAGAATTTTGCAGTTAGGTACGAATTCATCTTTGAGAGCTGGACCATACAGCCAGTGTTCCGCAAAAACACCAATGTTGCCGTATTCATTCGGTTCTATAATCCACTTAACACCGTCACTGGACTCAAGTTCAAATTCCATTGGAATACCAATTCCCTGCTTGTTACGCTTAGTATCTGGATCTAATTTTAGATTTTTCCATCTACCTTTTTCACCTTCCACAAGTGCAAATTCAGCGTCAGCATCTTGCCAATACTTGGTCAAAGAATCTTCATCAATATCCCAGAGAGCTTGAGGACAAGGTCTAATCACTTTAAAATCTCCAAGCATTTCTACTTTTTTTTGGTTGCCACAATCTAACAAACGGTATAAAGACATATTGCTAAAGGTTGCTAGACAAAGCCTTTTTTGTCAATGAACTAAACTTATTCAAACTACTGCCATTGTGAGCAAAACCAAAGATAACCCAACATAGCTCAATAATCAAAAATAATTATTTACAAAATCAATAGCCAAATTATCCTCAAAAACAAATTCTTTTTTTGAAAAACCCAAATAAGCCGTGCAAAAATAAAAGTATATCCAATATATAGTATATTAGATTAAAGTTATAACACTATATATAGATTATATTTATTATCAAAACAACAAAAACCCTTTGATAATCAACAACTTGTCAAAGTAAGTCTTTTTTGTTACTGTTAAATTCGTGATCTACAAGGGAATTAGAATACAATAGACAAATACAACTATCAGAAAATTAACCAAACTTGAACAGATTAATTCAAAACAACATTATGCAAATCGATACCAACACCACCAAAAATACTCGTCAGTTAATCAGCGAACGCAAAATTATCAATGGTCACCCAAGTGGAATGCTTCAATTGTTACCATACAAATATTCCTTCGCTGATAGTTTTTTTGACAAAATGTACTCCAATAGTTGGCACCCTGCGGAAGTCAACCTAAATGAAGATGTAGCTATGTGGAAGTCAAACCACTTAACCGAAACCGAAAAAGAGGTTTTTGCTAGATCTTTGTCTTTCGTTTCTAATCTTGATACTGTCCAAACTTACTCTCTCACCCATGCCGTATCTAGACAGATAACTGCGCCTGAAATTCAACTTTTGATGGTTAGACAGGTTTTTGAAGAAACTATTCATGTTCTCTCTTATAACAGAATGATTGAAATCTTAGGAATGAGTCCAGATGATACTTATGGTCGATATCGTCACGATCAAGAACTCAAAGCCAAACTAGACAATATATGTGAATCCATTAATCAAATCATGGACAAAGATTTCAAAACGGGTTTTGCCGAAACTGACGCAATTTACGCTGAAGCTCTGGTTAATAATATTTTGTTGGAAGGTCTGTTTTTCTATTCTTCTTTCTTAATGTTCTATTCCTTAGCAAGAGTTAACAAAATGCCTAATTCTTCACGTATGATCGGCCTAATTAATCGTGATGAAGCTACTCATAGAGATCTAATTATTCAAGTATTTAATCTATTGATGCAAGAAAATCCACAAATCTGGACAGTCGCTTTCCAAAATCAGATGATTAATAAAGTCAAAAAAGCGGTGGAATTAGAACAACAATGGGGCAAATCAATTATTGGTGACGGATTTTTGGGTATTAATCCAGAGAATCTAGATCAATATACTCAATTCTTAGGTGATATAATTCTTACTGGGATTGGATTACCAAAACAGTGGAACGTTACTAATCCATTTGGTTGGATAGATGAATTCACTCAAATTAATCAAGAACTTGGAGCTTTTTTTGAAACTAATGTTAACCGTTATTCTCAAGCCGTGCCAACTTTTGAAGAGGCAAGTATCGATTGGTAGAGTCAACTTAAAATTAAAAAACCGAATTAACCCTACAGTAAAGGGTTTTTTATTACGCTTTAGAATTACATATCCAAATGTATGTGAACTATGACTGAACTATGATTAACTTTTATTCAAAAAATAACTTACTAATTAGGATTAGTTACTTATCAAAAAAGTTGCTTTGTAAAAAAGAAAGGTAATAGTATTATACTAGGTGTAACCTTATGAAGTCAAAGAATTAAATTCCAACAAATTCTAAGCAGTAAGCTAGCCACACGAGGCTAAACCACGCCACAGCCACGCCAGTTGCCGATTGAGTCAAAAACTTCTGTGGACAATTATGAAATTCCGAACAATCTTTTTGAGTTGATTGAAGCCAAGATTCTAATTTGTCTAATTTGCTTTTTGGTAGTGAAATTTGTAACTTATGCATTATATCACTTCTAAAAACTTGCCTATTCGTTTCAAAAACTTTTTTTAATTCATTATTATCGGCATAAACTTGAGCCAAACGACAGTTAACCACACTTATACAATCAGGAACACTACCGTGAAGATGGTGATGATCAGTAATAATTAGGTCACAGTTGGTTTTTTTGATAATATCAGCTTCTTGAGTTGAATTAATTCCACAATCAACAGACACTATGAGGTCAAATTTTTGAGATAACATGTAAGCCGCATCGGTATTCATACCATAACCTTCAGTGAATCTATCAGGAGCATAAAATTCAATATTCTTAGGTTCGAAGCCAAGATCCAACAATCCATGATACATTGTAGCAGTTGCTGTTACAGCATCAGTGTCATAATCAGAATAAATACAAATTTTTTCTTTGAGTAAATAAGCTTGAATGAATCGCAGACAACAATTCTCAATCCCAGCCAAATAAGGCAAATCCTCAAAATGAGTTTGAACATCCAGATTGGTAAAAAAAGTTTCAAATTTTGGCTTAATAAGATTAGTTGGTTGGAACCTCTTACAGTACTCAACTAACACTGGATTCAAAGTTGTGTTCGACATGAACCAAATGTGATTATTAGAAAGGTTATTGTCAAAGGTTATTGATCTTAACAAAACTTGAACGATTTGCAAACTATTTGCCCAAATTTTTTTTATGGTTTAAAATTACTTCAATTGTGTTTTTCACAAAAAATAAAGATCACTTTTTTTAATATAACTATATAATATATGTCCGACATTCAAAACTCCAATAATCAAAACCTAAACGTTGTAGATCCAAATTCTCAATATGATGAATTCACTCAAAACTTAGTAACGGCAATGTTAGGTGTACAGATCACTATGATCAAAATGGAAAAGCAAGACGAAATGGTTGACAAGTGCAAACAAATTTTCAAAGATTTTATCTATGGATACTTTTCAGAAAACTTTACTCAAATTGATTTGATTAGATTAAAAGCAGCTCAAGCTCAAGAAGGAATGTTCGACAAATTCCCAGATTTGGTACCAAAATTCGAGACAGCTTACACAGAGTTTCTCAAACAATTAGAAATTTCTTGGTTAGATGAACCAGCAAAAGACGAAACCAAAGTTGAAGCTTAGTTTTGGTTTTACAAACACTTATCAATAAAATATATCCCATAAAGGGAATTTTTTTTGGACTCAAATTTGGTGTTGGTTTTGAATTTGGTTTTAAAATCACTTAGCTTGACACAAATTCCAAAACTGGTGTATTTTTGGTTAAGTGTAACTGATTATGACAAAACAACAAATATACTTCGTGTTTGTAGCTACAATCCTGTCAGTGAATTTTCTCTTATTTACTCCATTAACCTTAATTACCCAAGCTCAATCAAGTAGTACATCGCAATCCAAATCTCAACTTCCACCCCAAAATATTAATTTAGCAATTAGTAAAGTGGTAAAAGACGGCAAAGATATAGCAACTACTCAATTAGGTAAAAAAGATTGGAGTTTTAAAGAAGTTCTAAACAGTGGAGATAGCATCAAATATCAATGGGATAATACCAAAATCGGTGTATATTTTGAACGAAATCCAGCTTTATGTTGCGGTTTCCTAAGGGTAT
Organism: bacterium; assembly: GCA_043764315.1. Classification (GTDB taxonomy): domain Bacteria; phylum Patescibacteriota; class JACMRA01; order JACMRA01; family JACMRA01; genus JAYTWQ01. The sequence continues at coordinate 20,264 of JAYUKQ010000099.1, forward strand.
ACAAGGAAGACGAAAGCAAGGAAGAAAACTACTTAACCACAACAGGTTCAGATGATTACCCACTCAAACTTTCCAAATTTGCTGACAAGCTCAAACCTGGCAAAAACACATTAATTTTCGTATTTTTTGATCATACTAACAAGCCAACAGCCAATAAGTCAACACTAACAATAGACTTTGCCAGCCAAGCTCCAAAATCAAAAATAAACGTAATCAAACCAGCTTCAGCAACAGTGTTTGCCAAAGATATTTCATCCAATATTGTCTTAGAACTAGAGAACTTTAAGTTAACAACTCTTAGTGATTCCAAAGAATCTAACACTGGTAAGCTCAATATTTACGGTAATACCACCGAAAATCTACTTGGAAGTGTCACTAGCGGCACCGAAGTAGCAGAAGGCAAAATTAGAGTTGATATTAAGCCAGAAGCGTGGCAGAATTTTGAAAAACTACCAGACAACAAAAGCACCAAATTAATCTTTCAACTTGTCTCTCCAACTGAAAAACAACCCTTAGCTGAAGAAAAATTTGAAATTATAACTAATTTTGGTGGATCAATAGATGTTGGTTTGGCTAAAGTTTCAATTCTAGACCCAGTCAAAACTTCCAACAATTTGCAAGTCAATCCCGATACAATTTTCAAATTAAAAGTAGAAAACTTTGAGATTTTAACCAAAGCTCCTCTTAATAATTCAGTTGCTCCCGACAATAAAAAAGGATTCTTGCAGATATTCGTAGATAACAAGCCTTTACAAACTACTTGGGGTAAAACAGAATTTACTCTCAAAGAAATAGGTTTTTTGAGCACTGAATCAGGTGAAAAAGAAGTCAAAATTCAATTAGTTAACCAAAATTACGAAAAACTCTCACCAGAAGCAATAGACAAAATCAAGATTCAATACATAGCCCCTACACTAACCAATTTGCAAACTACAACGCAAAATCCACAAACGAGCAATTGGAAAATTATCATCATAGCCTTAACTGTAATACTAATTGTCGGTGGTATATTAATCTCAATAACCAAAAGCTAAACTTCACATATTACAAACATTACATTAACTTCACATTATGCCTCAAGTATCAATGGATCAAAACTCCACTCAGCCAATTAACAACATTAGTTGGAAACCAGAAGAAGTACCTCAATTAACAGTTGACGTATATCGCAAAGGCGAATCAATCTATGTAACTTCTACAGTAAGCGGTATTAGCCACACTGATCTAGATATCACAATCGAAAACAATACTTTATCAATTAAAGGTTTCCGTAAAAAGCCTTATAAGAGTGAAGAAGTTGAAGTTCTACTCGAAGAATGTGTCTGGGGAGAATTCTACAGAGAACTCACAATTAATGAGAACTTGGATGTAGACAAAATCAAAGCTACAATCAATCAAGGAATTCTAACAATTGAAATTCCAATTCTAAAGATAGTTGCTCACCGAAGAATCTCAGTTGAATTAGTCTAAGTTTAACTTCAATCTAGGAATTAATTAAAACTATACATTGTCAACCGTAACTCCAACCCACCATCCTGAACTCGATTCAGGATCTAAAAAGTAAGTAAAACCCAAAAGGGTTATTTTTTATGTCTAAAAAAGCGTTGACATTTGTGTGGGTGTGTGTTATTAATAAGTAAGTTATTTTACTTTTAACGACTATATATAAAACTATTTAATCCAAATTTACTTCCAGTTTTAGGTCTAGCAACAGTGTTAGGTTTAACCGCACCAGGTTGTAGTAGTACACCAACAGCAGAAAATCTTAGTAAGATAAGATACCAAATAATTGATGATTGCAAAGACAAACCTCTAGCAGTTTCATACGAATCACCTTCAGTAGATTTACAAGCTAGCAACATTGTATTCCCACTAGGTAATAATACATCAACAAACTTTTCCAACTTATATCCAGAAGTTGATGGTATAAATTTTTGTTTAACAAAAGGTGAATTAACACCTGATCCAGATAATCAAAAAAGGCATAACGTAATTGGTGAACTATATAATCCACTCTTTGACCTTCGCGATCAAATGGAAACTAAACCAACTCAATTATAATCTCAACCCATAAAGGGTATTTTTTTGTGCCAATAACTAGACAACAAATTCAAAAGCTTCTTAAATGTTAGGACTATGAAAACTACCTTTAAACCCAACTGGCTATTCTTAATTGATCTTTTTAGGAATCCCAAAACTCGCTGGCTAGCATTAGCTGCAACTGCTTTTTATATAATTTCACCTATTGATATTGTTCCAGATTTTATACCAATTCTTGGTTGGTTAGACGATGCAACCCTTATATCAGCTGTAATAGTTATCTTTAACAAGATCTCAGAAATCAAAAACATGAGGAATCTCAAAAACCCAAACAAACAGTAAACAGATAATCGGACTTTTCAAAAGCCTGTATATCTTACAATTATTTTGTACTTCTGGGTTGATGTTAACTTCAATTGACAGTACAATTTAATTATGCTAAGCTTCCGATAATTTGAACACAATTAATTAATATTTATTATGGAATGCGAAGCGTTAGCAATTGAAACAAACTTACAAGATAGATTTGATCTAGTAGAAAAAAGATTACAAGGACTTTTAGACCTCATTAGAACTACACCATTATTTACACATTTTTTTGAATCAAAAAATACACAACCTGGTAGAGGTGGTGGAAATCAAAAACCTAGAGATGAATCCTACGGCAATGGTGAGCCTGGTGAGCCTTACGATAGAAGAGGTACTGACGCTCCAGGACATACTCAAACTCCAAAATCAAAGCCAAAATAGTAGATCGTATACCAACCTCAACTTAGAGGTTTTTTTGTTGGAATAAAAATTCACTACTTGACTTAAATTGGATACAAAAGCAAATTAAATAGGTATGAATATTCACCTTTCCCAAATCAAAAACTCTATAGTTCTAGTAAGAACCAACTACGATTTGCCAGATTTGAACCATTTGGTTCGCATTGATGACAGCCTTCCAACCATTAGACAACTCTTAGACCAAAATAACAAAGTGGTTATCTGCACTCACTGGGGACGACCAGTTGATAACGATCCAACCAAATCCACCAATCAATTAGACGAAATACTTGAATCCAAGTTGCGAGAAAATGTCTTAGCAATCAATCAATACGATTCATTCTCGAACGCTCAAGGTGAAATCAAGGACACTAATGCCAAAGTGATACTACTTGAAAATACTCGCTACAACAAAGGTGAAAAATCCAAAGATGAAAGTGTAAGAAAAGAATTAGCTGCTCAATATGCAAGTTTGGCAAGTTATTTTGTAGATGAAGCATTTGCTGTTAGTCACCGCCAAGAAGCAACCAATTACGATATCAAGAATCTGCTACCTTGGACTTTTGGATTATCACATCAAGCTGAATTAAACAACTTAAACCAACTCAAAGACAATCCCAAAAAGCCATTTATAGCCATTATGGGCGGAGCCAAACTCGAAACCAAATTAGCTTTGATTAAGAACTTATTACCCAAAGTTGATCAGATTATATTAGGTGGAATGTTGAGTTATACTTTTTTGGCAGCAATTGAAGAGTTACAAAAAGAATCTAATTGTCCAAAAGAAATTCAAGAATTCCAAGTTGCACCTTATTATTTTTCACTTGTAGAAAAAAGTTTTGTACCTGTTGCCAAAGACCTTTTGCTCAAGAATTGGAATAAAATTGTCTTACCTGTAGACTTCGTATATGGAGAATTGGAAGCTGGCAAAACTGTAGCTCTCGACATAGGATTGGAATCGGTGCTTAAATTCCAACAAATCACCAATAACGCTCGAACTATCTTTTGGAATGGACCAATGGGATTCTACGAAAAACAGCCTTATCATATGGGAACTCTCAAACTCGGTGAACACCTTGCAAGCCTCCACAACTGTCACATTGTCATCGGTGGTGGCGACGTAGGTTCAGCATTACCAGAACAAGTATTGAGCCAATTCTCGTGGGTCTCGATGGGTGGAGGTGCGACATTAGAATACTTGAGTAAATAATACAGTTAAAAAAACCTTAAAAATTCTACACCTGTCATCCTGGACTCGATTCAGGATCTAAAAACTTTCCACAACTTGTCATCTTGATTGAAAAGAAACATTCCCTGCGGAATAATTAGAAATTAATCAAACCTGAAAGGGTTATCTTTTGGTGTATTTTTTGGTTTTGACATTTGTGTGTGTAGGCTAAAATTTGGTCACGCAGCGATTTTAAAAAATAAAAGTAAAAAATGAGTACAGAACAACTAAATAAAAATAAAAATTATTACGAAACATTAGGAGTTAACTCAAATGCCACGACAGAAGAAATAAAAGTAGCATACAGAAATCTTGCTAAGCAATGGCACCCTGACATAAACAAAAATCAAGAAGCTGAAGAAATGTTTAAAAGCATAGCTGCGGCATACGAAATTTTGTCAAATGAAAACTTAAAGCAACAATACGATAATAGAAGTGAAGAATATCCAAATAACTATAATTCAGTTGAGGTAAGATATAGTAAAAATACTTATGAAGATGATGAAGATAAAGCCGATGAAATTATTTGCAAATTACTAACCATTGGAACTGTCTCTACAATAAGCGTAATACCAACAATATATTCACCTTTTAGTAGAGATTTAAAAATGAGCGCTGCAGGAATAGAAATGTTAGTGGCTGTAAGTGCAATAGTAGCCGCACGGTGGATGAATTCCAAAAGATAAACTCGTAGATAATGAAACTTGCATTCTTATCACTTTACATTATTTGATTCGTGGTGTTAGATTATTATCATGTTCTTAGCCGATAACGAAATTCTACAAGCTGTTAATAATAACACAGTTCACATTAGAGATTTTGACCCAAGTCGATTGCAAGTTGCAAGTTACGACGTATTGCTAGGTAACAAATTCATCATTACCGAAAAACATTCAACCAAGATTGTAGATCCAGTCAACAAAATCTTTGCAACCACGAGAGAAATTACAGTTCCAAACGGTGAAGAATTCGTACTTCATCCTAACGAAACTGTCCTTGGTGAAATATATGATTTTGTTGGTTCCGACGATTATCTCATTCAGATCGGTGGCAAATCCTCCCTAGCTAGAATTGGCTTGATAGTTCACAATACAGCAGGAGTAGTCAATCCCGGACACTACCTTAATATCGTTCTAGAGCTTGCTAACTTGTCACCAATTCCGATTATCCTAAGACCACGAATGGAGATTGCCCAACTATTGTTCTCACAATTAACCTCCAAACCATCAAAGTCTTACAGCCAAATCGGTCGTTACGCTAATCACAATTGGGACAACTTCCAAGCTAAAAAATAGGTTTTGGACAAATCAAACATTATTACATTCTGTCAGGAGATTTTTCGCTTTGCTAAAGACGACAATTTTGGGGTTTTTAATCCAAATAAAGTAATCAAAAAATAAATTAAATTAATTGTTTTAACTAATGTTCACCAACTTACCACAACTTCTAGGTCGTCATTATAAATGGTTATATATCGTAGACTTTTATCGACGGCGAGAATTGACCTACATTGCCAATAATATTCTTTGGTCAATAAGTTTAATGTGTCACCTGGGAAGTATAATATTTGTGTATTTTTTTGCTAATCCGAGTATTTTTGGCGAAGTAATCGAATACATGTTTTGGACTCATGTTATATTCCTAATAACCAATAGCTGGGTTACACTTGAACTATCCGCAAGAATCTTTGAAGGTAAAATTACTTCCAACCTGATTGTACCAACCAATTTATATTGGAAAAACTTTTGGACTTTCGTTGGTAAGAGTTTGTGTGCATATGCCATTATATCATTACCAGCATTATTTGTTTTTTGGTTGTTTGCCAAGTCATATTTGATTTCAACCATTACAATTCAGTCTATAATAATGTGTATTCCTTTGTTAATCCTAGGCTATTGGTTGTACTTTTCAATTGGTTATATCTCCGCCTCGGTTACTTTTTGGGTTCTTCGACCTGATGCTGTCAATGATTTTTTTTATGTTATTAGGAATTTGTTCAGAGGTGATTTGATTCAATTATCGAGATTGGCTAGTATTTACCCACTGGTAATCTGGCAACCTTTTGCTTTTGTGGGTTATCATACTTACAACACTTTATTAAATAAATACTCAACGCAAGATTATCTGATCTTCTTATGCGGATCAATATTTTGGGCAATAATACTTTTTTTATTAGCCAGAATAATCTTCAAAATGGGACTCAAAAAAAATGAAGCTGTCGGACTTTAGATTTACAAAAGGACAACTATCATGTGACTTGAAATAAACAAAGCGAAAGCGAGTCAAACTTATTTTTGGTTTATTTTTTGGTTTTAATTGCCAGAACTACAGAACTACTTCGGTGTTAACCGCTCCAAAATCTTCACTATTTTTTAACTTTTCTAGAGCTTGAATTGCACATTCTGTTTCGGCTTCTTGCTTTGATTTGCCTGAACCTTCTCCATATTTGGTTTCGTCCAAAAAAACAGCTACAAAAAAAGTTTTGTTGTGATCCTTGCCTTCTGTAGCTAATATTTCGTATCTTGGAGCAAGCTTTAGTTGTTTTTGAGTTAACTCTTGCAGTTCAGTTTTGGCATCTATAAAAGATTGAGATTGAATAATATCTTCCAACTTACTTAATATAAAAACGTGAACAAAACTTTCAGCCTGTTGATAACCGCCATCAAGATATATTGCACCAATCACAGCTTCCATAGCATCAGCCACAATAGTCAAACGAGCTTTGCCGAGTTCTGCTTTTTCTCCTGGACTAAGAAGGATAATCTCATCCAAACCCAGATCAATACCAATTTGACCTATGATTTTGTAATTCACGAGTGAAGATCGAAGTGCCGTCATAACACCTTCTGATAGTTCTTTGTGAGTATAAAGATAATCAGTGACAATTAGCTCAAGCACAGCATCGCCAAGAAATTCTAGTCTTTCGTTGTGTTCTTTGGCAGTTTTTTCACGCTTTCTGAAGGTCAAATAAGACTTGTGGGTAAGAGCTACTTTGAGTAGTCTAATATCTGCAAAGGTGTAATTAATATTTTGTTGAACTAATTCTAATTCCATATATATGATTAAACAATAAAAAACATTTGAAGTAAAAATATAGTGTATTTTGTTTGATTTGTTTGCCAAAAATATTGCGACTTAAGTAAATTTAAATTATTTTAAAAATAAAATTTAACGCTGAATTTATTTATACTTACTTAAATAGCAAATCTAATTATACACTGTAATAAACTAATTTTGGTGGTCTCCGCGAGAGTCGAACTCACAACCTTTTCCTTAGGACGGAACTGCTCTATCCAATTGAGCTAGGAAACCAAAATATCTAAACGACACTTTCATTAGTGTTCAAAAACTAACTTCTTTTGTCAAATTATAAACAAAGAAAAAACCCATTAATATTTGGGTTGTCGAGTGTATTATCGAATAATGATTACTAATTACGAAAGTCGTATACAAATAATTCTTTTTGGAAGCTAAATCCTGGTAAAGTATACTTTTCAGTTGGTTCAACACCAGTAAGTGGGAACTCTAGGCAAACAACAAGATTATTGTCGAATTGTCCTTTTTCTTTTAGTTTGTCAAGAACTTCAGTTCCAAGGAAACAGTAAACCATAGATTTGGTAGGAATCTTGTAAGCAAAAATATCTTTTTGAATAATTTCAATATTAGATCTATTGGCTAAGAATTTGGCAATATAATTAGTTACAAAATCTAGTTCAACTCCAACTATTTTTTTGAAATTAAAATTATTAGACAAGAATCTAAGAACGTTGCCAGTTCCACAACCAAGTTCCACAACTGTTGTTTGTTCAGTATTAGCAATATATTTGGGAACGATTGTTAGTAATGATTTGTCAATTTTTTTGATTGAAGTAGGTAAAAACATTATTCTGTCAGTGCGAATTCCATAATATAGTTGGTGAATCCAAACCACCATTAAAGTACTTATGAATAGAAAGAAGATGAGAACGAATAAGAATCCAAAGATAGCCATGTAATTTTTTTATTTTTTATTTTGGGAAGTAATATTAGTATAAGTTAGGTTTTTGCTTTTGTAAAATACACATTTGAGTTCAATTGTTAATTAATTTTTGACACCGTTAGTAGATTGTGTTAAATTGCATACTAATATGGCTGAAAATTATTTGAATAAATTAACCAGAGATCATAGTAAGCCGCTAGGTCATGATTTTTTTCAGTTCAAAAGCCCACGCAAAGCACTTAGTTATTTAAACAAACAACTTGTAGAATTATTTAACAAAAATAACCAAACTCAAGGTGGAAATAGCAAAGGCTTTGATCATGCATTAGATCCACTACGCAACATGATGGGATCGTCAGATAATCGACCTTCTCCGCTAAGCCCAATGTTAGCAGAATCAACTCGATCACAAGCTTCTAATAATACATTTACTTCACCGCGAAATATTCAAACGAACAACTCAACTCAACTTGCCGCTCAACAAAAAATGATGCAAGATATACAATCTCAAAGACAACAAGCTACCCAACAGCCTCAATCAACTCAACAACAAACATTGAATCAGAGACAAATTGAACAAAGAGCAAGTTTTTAAAGTATTCTGATTTTAAAAAATAATATGCCAAACAAACAAGAACAAGAGCCAATTTTTGCTCAAGATCTGGAAAATCCAATTGAACTCTCCACCAAAGTTACAGGTCGAGTCTGGGAATGGCTCAAGAACCCTAACCTAAATTCAATCTGGAATTCTTTTAAATCTACAATCGAATTAGTAACTAGCGGCAAAGAAGAATCAGAAACTGATGGAGTAATAATTAAAACACCAAAAAAAGTAAAACTAGAAGTTGACCTAGAACATGGTACAATTACCCACAAAAAAGAAAATAAAAATTCTAAACTATCTTCCAGACTAAGAAACCAAATTCAATCTTTGATCAAAAAATTCTCCAGTCAATCTAACAATTATACTGACTTCACCAGACAAAGTTCAACCAACAACCCAAAACCAACTCAACCAACTCACACCGCTAATTTGATCAACTCTTTACAATCCAGTAGAAAAGATAGATAAATCTAGAACATGACTCCAGGACAAATTCAAAACATTCTCAAGAACCTACCTCAACAATCTGGGGTTTATCGCTTTTATGGAATGGCGGACAATCTACTATATATAGGAAAAGCCAAAAATCTCAAAAATCGAGTTAGTTCTTACTTCCAAATTAGTCGACATGAAGACAATATTCGCTTACAGAATATGGTTAGCCAAATCGAAAGAGTCGATTACACAGTGGTCAAAAATGAAAAAGAATCACTAATCCTCGAAGCTAACTTAATTCACAATCTTCAGCCTAAATATAACATCCAACTCAAAGATGACAAAAGTTATCTGTATGTAAGAATTAGTAATCAAGGCAGCTGGCCAAACATTACATTAACTCGTCGTCGATACGATTCCAAAAGCCAATACTTCGGACCATATACTAAAAAATATGGAATTAGTAATTTACTTCGAGTGTTAAGAATAATTTTTCCTTACTGTGACAAATGTGCAATTGACGGCAAACCATGTAATTACGTCCAACTCAAACAATGTGATGGTATCTGCTGTAATCAAGAAAGCCTAAATGATTATAAGACCAAAATTAACCAAATTAGCAAAGTTCTTAGCGGACAAACCAAAGAAGTGGAATCATGGTTGAATCAAAAAATGCGAGACGCTATTAATATTAATAACTTTGAATTGGCTGGATTGTGGCGAGATCGAGTCAGATTACTGGATGAAGTTATTAATGACCAAAAAATTATCCTGCCACACGAACAGGATTTGGATATTGTAACTATAGTGATCAAAATTGATTCCAAAAATGACTCAAAAGTTGATTCAACCAGTAATCTCACAGTCGCCGCTGCTTTTGTCCAAAATATCCGAGCTGGCAAAATGATTAACCTAAGTAACTTCATTCTGTCGGGTCAAGATTATTTTGAAACTGATAATAGTCGATTAGTACAAAGATTCATGATCGATTATTACGCCAACAAATCTAATCCAGTGGAAGTTCTTCTCAATGTCTGGGAGGATAGATAAAAAATTGAAGCAATCTTTTTGGTTTTAAATTTTTATTTGATAACAACTGTCTTGATATTCATGAAAGCTTTGACACCATAATGAGACAGCTCTCTACCGAAGCCAGAGTTTTTGATTCCACCGTAAGGTAATTTGGGATCACTAGTAAGCATTGTGTTGACAAATACGTTTCCAGCTTCTAATTGATTGATCAGATCATCCGCCAAATTAATATCTCGTGTCCACAAACTTGCACCAAGTCCATACTCGGTATCGTTAGCAACTTCAATTGCTTCAGACACAGTATCAACTTCAATAATTGAGGCAACTGGACCAAAAACTTCCTCCCGATACACTGGCATATCCTTAGTAATATTAGTCAAAACCGTAGGCAAATAAACCAAAGGTCGACCTTCTTGAACTTGACCACCAACCAAGACTTTGGCACCCATAGCTACAGAATCATTAACTTGAGACGATATTTCTATAACTGCTGTTGCACTAACAACTGGACCAATATCGGAAGTTGGATCGATGGGATCGAGAATTTTCATAGCTTGAACAGCTTCAACCAAAAGACGAGTGAAATCACTGGCAATTTCTTTTTGAACAATGAATCTCTTGGCAGCATTACAGCTTTGACCAGCGTTGCGAAACCGTGACAAAATAGCCGCAGGAATAACTTTGGTCAGGTCGGCATCATTGAGAACGATGAATGGATCAGAACCGCCAAGTTCCATAACACAAGGTTTTACATTTTGACCACACAGAGCCGCTACACTTCTACCAACATTTGTTGAACCAGTTAGGCTAACTCCAGCTACACGTGGGTCAGTTACAATCTGTTCAGAATCTGCACCCGAAACCAAAAAATTGGTAAACACTCCTTCAGCAAAACCAGCTTTAAGGAAGCAATTAGCCAGTGCAGTAGAACATTGAGGTACATTACTCGCATGTTTGATCGCATATACATTACCAGAAAGAATTACAGGAGTAGCAACACGCATAACCTGCCAAAACGGAAAATTCCAAGGCATAATACTAAAAATCAAACCAAGTGGAGCAACTCGGACTTCGCTTTTTTGACCTGGAATGTCGACTACTTCAGGCTTCAATATATTAGCCATCTCTGAACTGTAATGATTGATTCCTGATATACATTTGTCGATTTGACCGAGAGCTTGCTTAATTGGCACACCAACTTCTAGAGTTATTAATTTGGCTAAGTTTTCTTTTTCGGCTTTGAGGACTTCAATCAGATTAGCAAAAAGTTGAATTCTAATTTCAAGTGGAGTTTTTTTCCAAGATTGGTAAGTGGTTATTGCTTGGTCTAACTTAGAATTAATAACGGTAGAATCATCAGCTACAAAGTCTTTGAGGACTTCTTGTGTATAAGGATTATAAGATTGAATTGGCATGTTCAAAGGTAAAGTAAGATTAGGTTGATTGTCAATCATGAGCTATAATAAAAAACCGTTGACATTTGTGTGTGTGTGTTAGGTTTACAACTGAATTTTAATCAATTTTTATTTATGAAACTTTTAAGAAGAATAGTACCGCTCGTAGGATTAGTTGGATTAGTTAATGTAGGCTGCTCACCAACAGTAGAAACAACAGAGCCAGTTTCAATAACACAAGAAACAAAACCAGTTGAACGAACAGCTAAAGACAAATCAAAAGATTTAGAAATATTAAGAGCAAACACCCAAGAGCAAATTACACAACTAACTGCAGCAAAAAAACTTAAAACATGCGTAATAACCGAAAAACTTCCTGTTTGCAAAAGTCGAATTCCGTTTTCAACAACTGCGGAAAAAAATATTGTCTTAGACATATCAGATTCCGCAACACCAGCTCAATTACAATTACAAATCAAATCTTTACAAAAAGAATTGGATAAAACGTTAAATGCAATTAGCAACGAATCGCAAAGTAACTAATCAAATTACAAACAAGTTATATATAACAACAAAAACCACCAATTACGGTGGAATATTTTTTGTATCTAAAATCTAATCACTAATCGATTTCTGGTAGTTCTTCCGTGCTAGGAATAGCGGAACCTTCGAGTTGATCGTTAGTATCACCTTCAATTTTGGCTATAGTTGAAGCAGCTTTGAATTTGGTAAGAATTTGAGCTTTGGCAAGTTCCATTTTGGCTGGCATTTGATAAAGAGTTTCTTTGGCTTTTTCACGACCTACACCAAGTTTGATTTCTTCTTCTCCATCCAGCGTAAGAGTGTAAGTATTACCATTTTTGGTTACAACTCCATAGTTCGGACCAAAGTCGATAATTTCGCCAGCGAGTGAGAATACTCCAGGTTCGTCAAACATCATATCAGCTTCAGCAATCTTAAAAGGAGCGGCAAGCTTGTTCTTAACTACTTTGACTTTGATTCTAATTCCTACATCTTGAGTTCCGTTCTTGAGATTACCAGATTTGCGAATATCGAACCTTTGTGAAGCGTAGAACTTAAGAGCTTGTCCACCAGTTGTAGTTTCAGGATTACCGAACATTACACCAATCTTGAGACGAATCTGATTAATAAAAATAACTACAGTTTTGGATTTGCTAATTGCACCAGTGATTTTGCGAAGAGCTTGGGACATAAGACGAGCTTGTACACCCATTTGACTATCTCCCATATTGCCTTCAATTTCGGAGCGAGGTACAAGAGCTGCTACAGAGTCAATTACAATAATATCAAAAGCGTTAGAACGAACCAAATTGTCGACAATCTCCAGAGCTTCTTCACCGCAGTTAGGTTGAGAAATGTATAGATTATCCAAGTCAACGCCAAATTTGGCAGCCCAAGTTGGATCAAATGCATGTTCAGCATCAATCATTGCCGCAATTCCACCAGCTTTTTGGGCTTGAGCAATAGCTGACAAACAAAGTGAAGTTTTTCCACTAGATTCTGGACCATAGATTTCGACAATTCTACCTTTTGGCACTCCACCTACACCAGTTGCAAGATCGACCGCAAGTGATCCAGTTGAGATAATTTCTACTGAATTATTGGCAATTTCATTCATTTTCATAATTGAACCTTGACCAAAGGAAGAACGAATCTGGGACACGATCATGTCTGCCATTTTTCTTTTTTCGCCGTAGTCTGCTGGCATCGGATTAGTTGTTATTTCAGTTTTTTTGGCCATAAAAATTTAAGTTAATTTAGCAATCCAAAATGGACAATGCTAACACCTGTGAGCCTATCAAACAGAACTTGGTATTGTCAAGGATAATCCATTTTTATCAAAACAAGCTTTGACAGTTTATCAAAACTGCTGCAAATTTTGGTAGCTTAATTTTTTGTTTATGCCCCAAATTGTATCTCAACCAAACAGCATAATCTTGGCAGGATCGAATTCACGTCGCCTCGCTTACTCTATTGGTAATACTTTTAATCTACCAGTATTGCAACACAAAATAACTCATTTTATCAACTCTGAAATGAAAATAACTTTACCTTTTCGTTTGGATCTGGATACCAAAGTTTGGCTTGTGCAATCGACTTCTAATCCTGCCAACGATAATTTGATGGAGTTGATGCTTATGGTCGACACTCTAAGACTGGAAGGTATTACTGATATTAACGTTGTAATTCCATATTTTGGCTATTCGCGTCAAGACAAGCAGCATCTGTCTGGTGAGTGTCTGTCGATGAAGATGATTACTAACATTCTAATGAACCTTGGAGTCCAACAAATTGTAACTTGTGACATTCACAACACTGGAATACTTGAAGGGCTTAACCTTAAAGTCATAGACCAAAGTACTCTTGGAGTTATGGCAACTCAAATCTACAAAGACTTGAAGCTCAATTCAGAAACTGAAAAAAACTTTATTATTGCTTCTCCAGATCAAGGCGGAGTTTTTAGATGTGACTACTTTGCCAAGCATTTTTATTCAGATCAGGCTAATGTCAAAATGGTCTCCATCAAAAAAGAAAGAGAATTAACAACAGCTCATTACTCCAGTGCTGTTGAGCTTTATGGTGAAATTGATAGATCAAGTATAATCTTAATTGACGATGTATCAACTAGTGGAGGAACGATTCTAAACGCTATTGAGCTGTGCAAATCCAACCATGTCACCAATGTATATGTAGTTATAGTTCACGCTGATTTTGCCAAAGGTGTCGTCGAAAAGTTCGAGAATCATGATTTGATCAAAAAAATCTATACTAGTAATACTATAGAAAAACCGGTTGAAGACTTAGATTGGTTCCACAAAGTCAAAATTATAGACATTGCCGCCAGCCTAGATTTGAATTAAACCGAATAAACTTAACATAGATAAAAAAAACACTATAATTCTGAACATTGATTTTGGGATCTAAAATGGAATCTAAAAACTACAAAACCCAAAACGGGTCTTTTTTTGTATTCTAAGAAAGTGTTGACATTTGTGTGTGTGTAGTAAAATTACTAAGCAAATCAATTTTTGCGTTAATTTTTACAAAATACTACGAGTTTATGAAACCAAAAGAAGGTGATAGAGTTGCTATAACGGAAGATCTCAAAATTGGTCCAAATGTAGAAAGCCAAAAGGGAACTGTCACAAAAGGAACAGAAGGAACACTCGAAGAAGATGGAATGGATATAATGTTGGATAGAGTAAGATTAGACACACCTCTTGTTACCCCAAGTGGTCACAGATATGAAACAATACCAGTTTCAAAAAGTAAAATATCCAAAGTAGATTAAAATGTAACTAAACTCCTGAATTATAGGAGTTATTTTTAAGTTCAAATCAAAACTCCACAGTTTTACTAGCTTTGGTGAATCTTGGCATTGTACAGCCTTCCACTTTAACCATTCCCACGAACTCTTCCAGCGGTCGAATATAACAACTTATTCCAAACTTAGCCAAATGATCATTGTTGTTCTCCACATTTTGCGGGGCATAAACCACCCAGCGATCTGAATAGTTATCGTCGTGAGCATTACCAGCCAAACCTACGACTTTGTATACATAATGTGAATTTTTTTGAACAAAATACTTATAATGATAAAAAATATCACCAATGTGTGGAATAGTCATAATCAAAGACAACTTCCAGCTTAAAGCTTTGTCAAATATCAATTTCGTTCAAATTATGAGAAAAAGAAAAACCTCACTGTGGCAAACCAGTCCCATTAGAAAAACCCACTTAAAATCAATTAGGTGGGTATTCTTTTTTGTATATTTGGGTAAATATTTTGATTTGAGATAATATTGTTATACTCCTTTCACTAAATACAATACTTGTACAATTCCTAACTCCAAAAAAAACCTCAAAGAAACCCAGTCAACTTCGCTGCCAGCCCCTTAACAAGAGGCAATTTGGTGTGAATTAATTTTGAACTGTAATTAGTGAAATGAGTATA
>JAYUKQ010000100.1:0-9579 GCA_043764315.1 bacterium
AACAAGAGGCAATTTGGTGTGAATTAATTTTGAACTGTAATTAGTGAAATGAGTATATGACTTGTTTTTGACTTAACTATTCTAATGGGACGGGTCTGCTCACTGTGGAGGAATTTTTTCGATCCCAAAGTCAGTATTCAGGATGACAACTTTGGAGTTTAGAATGAAAATTGAGAGTTTAGGAAGACAGTTTTAATTGTTAGCAAGAATGAATTCAGTAGAAGGAATTATCTATTGATCTTAAGTTCGCTAAAGATTGTATCAAAGTCCAAAATCGAATGAGTTGCACCAGTTAATTCTACGAATTTTTTATCTTTGGCAGATTTGAAATAAGTATGAAGTGTTTTACCTTCGTCAAAAGGAACTGTTTTGTCACCTTTGTAGTGGAATTGAAAAACTGGAATTGTTACAGATTCAGCATTTTTGGCACTGTTAAAAATCCCACCAGTAAAGGCACAAAATATAGAATATTGCTTCCAACAAAGACTTTGAATACTAGAAAAAGTATTAGCTATAACCAATCTTTTGGCGTTAGGCTTCTGGGCAGCTAGATAAGTTGCGGTAGAACCACCGAGAGAATGACCAAAAATAGTGATTTTATTTTCTGGAATACCAATTGATTTCACCATATAATCGTATGTATCCAAGGCAGTTTTGTAGACATTTTCTACACTTGGAGAACCTTCAGACTCGTGATAACCAGGATAAGCTGGAGAAATCATTACAATATTAGGATTGTTACCAAAACCAGTGACAATATTATCTAGCCTACCAGCATTACCATGAAGATAGAGAATATATTCGGACTCGTCAGTACTGTTGTATTTGAAAGAATTAAGATTTTGATTGGAAATTATTTGAATTCTATTCCCGTCAGAATTTTGGATATAAACTGGATCTTCGGTTAGTTTGTTATCTTTTGACCAGCTTACTTCATTTTTGAATACTATATTTGAAGATTGACCTGCGAGTAAAGCCGATAAAACAATCCAACCTACCAGAATTGATCCGACAGCGATTAATGATTTAATTATAATTTTCATAAAGGTGAAAAGTGAATTGAAAAAACCTAATGAGTAATTAGGTAAGTTAGTAAGTTAAGCTATTGGTTGAACTTCAGTTTTTGGATGTCGGAGTTCTTCGTTATATTTGCCGAGATTATTAAAATAAATAATGTGAATTACCATAAGAATAATACTTGGAAGCAGCCACATAACCAAGAATATAAATTGTTTACCAAAAGTTTCGGGTCTATAAATGGCTTCACCTAGAATTTGCATGATAGTTCTGAATAAGTAATAAAGAACAGCTAGCCCAGTCATAAGTGGAATATTAGTAACTTTTTTATTTTTGGCGATATTACCAGCCGTTGCAATCATCATACAAAATAGCACGATACCAAAAGTCAAAGTCAAAATATCACCCAGAGTATTCAAACCCCAAGAAGCTACTGAAGTGTTGCTAGCTGTAGTCGAGAATGACGCGTAACTTATGAACAAGCTAACCATATTGAAGAATCCCCAAAGGCAAACCCAACAGATAAAAATTGTTCTAAAAGTACTTTCAAAGGTTTTGGAAAATGTTTCAAACATAATATAATTTGATGTAAAAAATGTTTAATTAAATATTACAACGTAGGTAATTTAAACTTATCAAGTTTGTGCTTATTGAAACACATTGTCAATTTGACTAAAAAATCACTTTAGAGTGGAATTGGACACATGTATCATGTAGTAATCGGACTGGAAATTCACGTTCAACTCAACACCAAAACTAAACTATTTTGCTCTTGTCTAAACGAATACGCACCCAATAATCCCAACAAGAATATTTGTCCGTTTTGTACTGGACAACCAGGAGCCTTGCCGTTACTAAATAAAGAAGCTGTCAAAAAAGCTATTCAATTTGGTTTGGCTGTCGGTGCCACAATTCCAGCAACTACACGTTGGGATCGCAAGAACTACTTTTATCCTGATCTTCCAGCAGGCTACCAAATTTCGCAATACGATAATCCAATCGTTCAAGGTGGCAAAGTTAATTTTTTGATTGAAGACAAAAACACGGGTCAATTCACTCCGTCACAAGTCGAACTAACAAGAGCTCACTTGGAAGCTGACGCTGGCAAAATGATTCACGTTGGAACCAAATCTTTGGTTGACTTCAATCGCTCTGGGTGTCCATTAATTGAGATTGTCACCGAACCTGTCTTAAGGTCAGCTGAACAAGCCATGGCATTTATTGCAGAATTACAGCTGTTAGTTCGCAAACTTGGAATATCTGATTGTGATCTAGAAAAAGGTCAAATGCGTTTTGATTGTAATCTCTCACTTCAGACTGACGAGCAATTCGCTGCTAATAAGCTACCAAGTTACAGAACCGAAACCAAAAATATCAACTCAATTCGATCCATTGGTCGCGCTATAGAGTATGAAATCAAGCGACAAACAGAGATGTTAAACGAAGGTCTTGTACCAGTTCAGGAAACTCGCGGCTGGAAAGATGACCTTAACAAATCCACTTCACAACGAAGCAAAGAAGACGCAATGGATTATCGCTACTTTCCAGAGCCAGACTTGCCAATGGTTAGTATTACACAAGCCGACAAAGATGAACTCGATCATTTGCCAGAACTTCCCAGTGTACAAAGACAACGATATCTCGACCTTGGCTTAAGCATTCAACAAGCTAATACCTTTACTAGTAACGAGTTAGCAGGCGATTTTTTTGATAGAGTTATCGAACAAATGTAAAATCATAAGAATCTACAAAAGTTCTCTTTTTAATGACAAAATCGAACTGACTCACTCACTAAACTAAGCCAAACTTACAACTATTTTCACGTATAACACGAAACCAATAAACCAAAATATCCCAATACTTATGCCTGATTCCAACTTAATGGTTAGACAAATTAATACTAGATTCAAGATATTTTCTATCTCCTTACTAATTACTAACACAATATCAGTACTAATCTTTGTACTCACTAATATATTTAGCAAGAGTTCAAATACAAGTGATTTGTTGATTCTTTTAGCTTTACTAAATAGTTTTATTTTTTTTGTAGTAATAATTACTTGTACAGTTTTTGGAGCAATGCTAATTCACGGAATTTTTACCTTTTTGAAGCAAAAGAATGATTCCGAAATCGATCCAACATTTGGGACTTGGACTCTATTCATACCTTTCTTCGGAAGTATCAAAAACCCTCTCGACTTAATAAAAGCTAATCAATTGCTCAAAATAGATAGTCATTGGGGCAAATATAACTTATATTTTGGTATTTTTGGGTATTTTTGGAGTTGTATGCTTTGTTCCTTATATTGTTTTGTCTATATATTTGTCTATAATGTATCCAGATCCCAATTCAATTAGTTCAATTTCTGTTGGTGTCAATTACAATTACTACTCAACTCCTAGATTTTATTTGGAAGTTTTGGTCACAATAATAACTTTAATTATGTCGCTGGTATCTTGGAAAACCCTTCAGGAAATAACCAAAAGTATCAACCTTACAAATGTAAACGAATCAGAAATAACTTCAGACCAGAATTAATCCTTCCGTAATTGGAAGGTTTTTGGTGGATTTTTCGCTATACTCAAGACTTGGGTACGTTTAAAAAAGCGTTGACATTTGTGTGTGTGTGGTATGGTTAGTTTTAGTTTTTAGAACTAAACGAATTAATTATGTTATTTACACACACACCTCCTGCAGAGGTAAGACCACAAACACCAGAAACAACAAAGACATCAGAAGTAGCAGTAAAAGTCGCAACGGAAGGAAAAAAAGTCTTTCTACATTACTAAACTTTGATAGGTTTATATTAGCTCGATCAGGTGGAGTTGAGGTTAGAGTTGATGCACAACAAGGAACATTAACATCAGAGGATTTGAAAGGTAAGTTTGTATACGATCTACCATATGGTGAATATGGAAATTTTTCAACAGTTTCTCAATCTAACCCCAAAGTAGATTGCACTGTTCATGCTAATAAATATCTTCTTAGACAAGAATATCCAGAACAAAGAGCTTTCTCATATATGGTCTGTAATGGAGTAACTCCTTATTCGACTGTATACCGCAAATATGGTAGACCTGATCATAGCAATGGTAATTACGGATATAAATATAACGTACAAACTAGCACCCTTGAAAAGGTTTTCTTCAAATAAAAGATACAACACCACCCAATAATAACAAGGGTGGTTTTTTGTGTGTAATTTTTGGGCTATAGATTAACCACAAACTTCTCACCAGTGGCTCTAATTATCAACTCCAAGCCACCATTTTCTAAGCTTCGTCGAGAGATTACTAGTTGCAGTGGACAACCGATTAGATCAGCGTCTTTGAGTTTTTCACCAATGCTAACTTTGGCAGTTCGATCATCCCACAGAATATCCTGAACCGAAGTCAAATCTTCCAAAGCAAACGTACTAATATCAGACAAGTTTTGGGTGTCAAGCAGTTTCCACTGACCACTTTTATTTTGAACTAACTTGATTTCGTTACCATAAATCCGATTAGCCAAAGATAGAATTCGAGTATTAATAATTTCATCTTTGTCCAAATGTGTCATCAAATGAAGTTCAAATGGAGCCACTTGTTTTGGTAATTTTAGACCTTTTTCGTCCGAGTATTTTTCGGCAATAACTCCCATACACCTAGAAACTCCAATACCATAACAACTCATAAATGGCACATAATCTTGGGTATTTTCTTTGGTAATATAAGAAATTTCTAGTGAACCTTTTTTACTCCATTTGTTGCCTAATTTGAAAATATTTCCCACTTCTGCAGACCTTACAATATCTTTACAGACTGCCTTTTGGTCATCTCTTTGAAAGCCAACTTGAATAGTGGCAAGGTAATCAAATTTGAGCGGAGTTACACAATCGCGTTCTACGTCAACATTTTTGTACAGACTTGCAACCATATCGCAGGCTCCTTCTACAGATTTGTCGAATATCCAAGTGATTGACTTATTGTATTTTTGAGCAATGTCCAGAATACTTGTAGTTCTACCTCTAGTCGCACCAAGTTCTTCCATTTGAACAGTGGTAGCAGTGGTTACAGCTTGTCCTTCAAATTTGGTTCCCTCCACTGCCTGAATCAAAAGCTCTTCATTAATCTCCAAATCTCCACGAATACAAATTCCGAGGTAATCACCATTGGTATTACAATAAATCACAGTTTTCAAAATTTTATCCAAAGCTACGTTAGCATTTTTGGCGTGGTTTTTGGCAGATTGAATATCTTCAGTTAAATTATCTCTCAATATCTTCTCACCACTTGAAACTTTGCAAGTATTAGTTGGAACACCTTTGGCAATTTCCAGATTATCCATCACTCCATCACTCCACTGGACTAGCCAATCTTCACCTGCTGGAGTAACCACTTGGAATTCATGACTAAACTTAGAAAAAGCTCCACCACTGGCTCTAGTAGAATGGGCTTCTATACCCATATTTTGATAGATCTCCATGTATTTTTGTCTAACAGTTTCATAATAAGAATCTTGAGATTCTCGAGTTAAATGAAAATCGTACATATCTTTCATTTTAAATTCTCGTCCTCGCATTAACCCTGCTTTTGATCTAATTTCATCTCTGAATTTGGTTTGAATCTGATAAATTGATAGAGGAGTTTGATTAGGGTATTCTGGCATATCTTTGTAACTATTGATATAGTCTTTAGCGATCATTGTGACTTGCTCTTCATTACTTTGGTTAAGGGCATATTCAGCTTTGGTCTGACTAGGTACGTGAAATAGCACATCTACTTTGTCCCAGCGATTATCCGCTTTAACCCACCAATCTTTTGGCTGCAAGTTGTTCATTGATATTTCCTGCCCACCAACTTCATTCATTCCTTTTCGGATGATATTCTCTATTTTGTTGAGCATTCTAAGACCAAGTGGCAAGTAAGCATAGACACCA
Source organism: bacterium (assembly GCA_043764315.1). Classification (GTDB taxonomy): domain Bacteria; phylum Patescibacteriota; class JACMRA01; order JACMRA01; family JACMRA01; genus JAYTWQ01. The sequence continues at coordinate 5,937 of JAYUKQ010000100.1, forward strand.
GGCATAGCTTTGTGGACATAACCTGCACGGATTAGAAGTTGAGCATTTTTGGCAACCTCATCTGCTGGGGTTTCTTTAGTAGTTTTGGTAAAGTTTTGTGATAGTTTCATGATAATTTTGGTTTAGTGTTAAAAGTTTAAAATGGCATTTTTACTGAAAAGTGATTATATATTTTTTCTATTAGTTTTTTTGGTTTGAATTAACACGAGTATTTAAAACCTTGTCCATGATTGATTAGATTATTGGCTAGTAATTTTTTTCTCAAAGTTGTCTATTTTTTTGTGCATTTCTACATTTATATTAGCCTTAATAAGATGTAACATTTCAACAATTGTAGTCAAAGGATAATTTTTTTTGAAATCGTCAAAATCATCATAACTAATAATACTATTAATAATTTTGATTAAATTTTTGAGTGCAATATCTGGATATTTGGAGGTAATTAACTTACAACAATCCATAACTGTATCAATATCATCTGAATAATTCACATATTTACTTATAGAATCTACATCTCGTTCAAGATATGCAACGGCAAATAACATTTTACTCAAGCACTTTTTGCTCAATATACTAATAATTTGATTGTAATGATCTGACCAATCTAGACTAATTGACTTGAGCTCTGCATACCACAATCGCCACTTGGCTTTGTCAGATATATCTTGAGCAACATTACTATCTCCAGTTGTTATTAATAATATCAAAACCTGACAATAATTATCCAAACTAGAATAATCTGGGTATTGCTTATACAAATCCAAAAACTCCAAAGCTGATGTGTATTCATCTGAATTTTTGTGCCAAAAATATTCTTTATAGGACTTGATATGATCAAAAAACATACCCATCATTGTTTCAAAATCTCCTTTTTGCATATAGTAATCCTTCGCAATGAGTGCAAAACTTCTATCTCTAAATCGATTATTAATGATTTTTAAAAAGTTCTTTTCTGTATCTATTTTTTGAGAAATAATAACGTTGACTAGCTCGAATTCTTTGTGTTTTGAGTGAGAAGTAATGTACTTTCTAAGACTTTCAAGAACTTGGGTGTCATTGGAGGATTTAGCTATTTGAGTTAACATTTCTACAAAGTCAACATGTAAAGAATCGCTGTTACTATAGACTGGAACAAAACCATCCACATCAATTTTGTAACCTACAATAACCTCTTCCAGTTTTAGATACTTAGATTTTTCTAATTCCAAAACAGAATTTAGGGCATTGAATCTGTCTTCAGAATTATCAATTTTATCTACGTTTTCAGACCATTTTTGTGTATATTTTTGAAGCTCTGTAGTCATAGATTTGAAGTTTGAAGTTGCCGCTCTCATTAGGATAATTTCTAAAATAACAAATAGAACTTTATTGGATTCTGTGTAATCTTTGGAGCTTATCAAGTCATTAGCAAAGATAAGTAGCGGTTTTAGAGATTCCAAAAGTAACTTTCTATCTGATGAATTTTTAATTTTGGCTGGAACTCCCTTAGCTAGTTTTCTATAATATGCCAAAGAATTATTAATTTTAGCTTTTGGCGATATTAACCGACGAACTAGACTTTCCAAATCAGCTCCAGATTCTGTCAATCTCAAGATTATATCGCATAGTTGATCTCTATCAATTTCAGCTAATAGTTCTGATAGTTTGGTGGTATTTTTTTTTGGCATAAATCTATAAAAAATGTAAATGTTTTGAATTGTATCCTACCTCAAGAACTTAATCACAAATGGAAAATTAGCTCGCTTGCCGCTATAGACATTGATAACACCAAAAATTGTTAAGATAACATTACCAATCCAAAGCAGAGGTAAAAGTAACAAACCAATCGCAACAAAAACCAAAATTCCAGCTACAAAGTAATAAATCATTGTAGTTAGTTCAAAATTTAAAGCGTCTTTGGCTTCTTCTTTGAGCCATGGTTTGTTGTCCGCAAAAGCTAAATAGATAACTAGCGACGGAATAAAATTAAAGAAAATTCCGCCAACGTGCATCATTACAGCTAAATTAATATCGTCTTGGTTTGGTTTGAGTGTAGTTGAATCAGGCATATAATTATAAGTTTAATTAATCAAATCTAGCTTATCTAAGCGTTTTTTGTCAATGATTAATTAGATATTGATTTGCAAAAACTTTTCCTTAAGCTACGAACTGGAAAGAATTGCAAAAATAAAAACTGGAATTCATCGATCCTGAATTTGGGTTTGTAATTGATTAAGGCTAATTCTAAAAGTTTGGTTACTAGCTAAAGTTTCGTTGCGGCTAACTTGAAATTCCAATTGATCAAAAAAAGTTTGATTGATTCCGAATCTTCTTATTGTTTCTAAAGTAGCTTGAATTTGAGCCAAATTACCTTCTCTACTCTTGTTAGTCTGGCATTCTGAAATTGCTATTCTTTCGAGTGTATTAGTAGTTTTGGTGACGATATTGGTTTGAGTTGAATTGATATTCATAAAATTTTGTATAAAAAAATCACCCTAGACTTGGAGTGAGTGGACTAGAGTGAAATTCTTCTGGCTAAGGCGGATTGAAATAATTATAATCTCAAAATAACCAAGTAAATCACCCTAGTCTTTTTGGGAATGAATTGCGAGTAAGATACTTGGCGGCTGAACATGCAATAATTATAGCAGAGTTTTTTGGGTGAGTCAAAAATAAGTCAAATGGAGTTCAAAAAATTTACAACTTTGAATTTAAGCTTTAGAATTGCAATCATGTCGCTTCAAAATAATACTAAGTGGTTCCAAACCACCCTGCACTTACCCAATTCAGTTTTGCCCAAGGTCTTTATTAGAGTATTAGTTTGCACTATTTTTGCTTTATTTATATCAATTTTGAATTATCGAGGATATGGTGTTAATCTACCGATTCTAGGTTCAGCGGTACCTTCAATTATAGTTGGTTTGTTACTAGTTTTTAGAACCAATACGGCTTATGAAAGATTCTGGGAAGGTCGTAAGCTATGGGGATCTATCAATAGTAATATTCGTAATCTAGCAAGACAAATTTGGCTCACTAACTCCAAACATCAAAATGAAAAAAAAGAAATATTAGAGTTGTTGTGGGTATTTGCTATAGTTGTCAAAAATCATTTGCGTAACGATAACCTAGATCCAAGCTACTTACAAAACTTGAGTGATAATTCCCTACAAAAATTAAGCAATTCCAACAATGCGTTTTTAACTTCTACTTTTTTGATTCAACAAAAAATGAACGAATTCAAAACTAATAATAACATTAGTGAAGTGGTTTTTGGTAATATGCAATTACACTTAAATGCCATAATTAGTGCTGTTGGTGGCTGCGAGAGAATCCTCAAAACACCTATTCCAATAGCTTATTCTATTCATTTGAAACAGCTTATATTATTGTATTGTTTTAGTCTGCCATTTCAGTTTGTAGGACAGCTTGGTTTTTTGAGTGTGGCACTAGTGGGTCTAGTTAGTTTTGCTATGATGGGAATTGAAGAAATTGGCTTAGAAATTGAAAATCCATTTGGTAAAGATCTCAATGACCTGCCACTAGATACAATTTGTGAGAATATCAAAAAGAATTTAGAAGAGCTAAAAAATTATTAAAAAACTATAGTATATATACATTTCACTAATAGTTCAAAACTAACTAGTGCTAAATTGCCCCTTGCTAA
>JAYUKQ010000101.1:0-2801 GCA_043764315.1 bacterium
ACAACAGTGTTAATACCACAGCTACGGTCAACAATTCAGGAGCGGTAACAAGTCCAACAACCAGTCCAGCTAGTCCAAATCAACCAAACAATGGAGGTAATGGAGTGTTAATTAGAACTGGAGGAAACAGCAGTATAGTTCCTAGTTTTGTAAGTTTGATTTCCATATTAATAATTCTATATATTTGGACTAAATCCAAAAACAAAAAAACAAATGAAGTATAATATGAGCCTAAAAAAATTATATATTATAGTAATAACTATAGCTATTGCATTTTCAACTTTCCAAATAAGTGTGTTGGCATTGAACATAAATTCCAAAAATAGCCGACGAATTAATCTGCCAGAATTGATTAGATTCAATGATAATTGGCAAAAGGATTTGAATTTATTAAAAAACTCAAGTGGTGGACTTGTAGGTTACGGCTTCCAAAACACAACTGTATTGAAAGATTCACTAAACTCAAAAAACGCGTTCAGAAATATTCTAAGAATTAATTACGCCAAAGGTTCTGTATCACCTTCATATAACAAAAAACAAAATGTAAACGGAGGGTTGAGTGCTTATATTAACTTAAAAAACAAAACTAGTAGTTCGTCTGCACTGGAATATTCAATAAAATTCGCTCCAAACTTCGAATTCGTAAAAGGTGGGAAATTACCTGGACTATGTTCAGATGCCTGTTTGACTGGAGGTGAAGAAGTCAACAATAATGGTTTTTCTACTAGATTAATGTGGCGTAAAGACGGCGATGTAGAAGTCTATGGATATTTACCAAAGGATCAATCACAATTACCTAACACCATAGCTAACCCAGATAAAGGATTATCAATAGGCAGGGGAAGATACCGATTCAATGCCAACAGATGGTACACAATTATTCAAAGAATCACACTTAACGAGGTTAACAAAAACAACGGACAATTAGTATTACACATACGAGATGATAAAGGTAAAATGACCAAAGTCATGGAATATAACAATATCAAATTTGTTGAAAATAGTGTTAACAAAATAGATAAAATTGTATTATCCAGTTTCTTTGGAGGTAATGATGAATCTTGGGCGAGTACCAACAACACTTATCTGGATATCAAAAATATGAAAGTAACTCACAGAACAAACTAAAAAATCACCTTAAATCAAACCTTAAGGTTTTTTTAGTGAATACAAGAACAAAAAACAAAAAACAAATATATGATCAAAATAATATTGACTACAACACTCACAATCACAACTTTATTTTTTGGATTAATTTCAATTGTATTGTCAGATACAAAAATACTAGTAAGAGCTGATTCAGTAACTATAACACCAGACTGGACAAACACAGGAACTCTAGTTAGTAGCAAATTAATAGGAACTAATATGTATGACACAAGTATAGCCAACTTATCTAGTCCAAACTATTTGACAGCTGTTATGTCTATGAAACCAAGTTTTGTCAGGATTCATAATGGTGATATGATGAAAAACTCTAGCATCTCACCACTTGGAATTACCACACTTGATTCTAATGGAAAAACTATATGGGACAGAACTACACTAAAAAACTTTAGCAATCAAATCAAATCACATAGGCAATCAGGTTACAATCCAGAATTGATGTTTAATATTCCTCCTACTTTGCCAACAAGTTATAATCCATTTGTGGACACTACTCGTTTTTCGGCTGAAATGGCTGAACTGGTTACTATTCTTAATATAGAAAACGGTTTGGGAATCAAATATTGGGAAATTACCAACGAGATAGACGATAATTTTGAAGGAGGTAGTGAGTGCAATAATCCAATTAATTATTGTTCCAAACCTTTTAGTGAATTAGTTAGATTGTACAATTCTACCGCTCTAGCCATGAAAAATATTGATCCATCAATCAAAACTGGTGGACTCGGCTATCAAAATCCATATAGTAATGTAGATGCTTTTTTGGATGGAACTATTCCAAATAATACAGTGGATTTTGTATCTTATCACGCTTACAATGGTTCAGGTAACCCTACTCCAAGTGTATCTGATATTTATAACAATCCAAAAGAAATGGTTAAAAACCTAGGTAATTATATCAAAAATAAAGTTAACACCAAATCACCTAACAAAAAAATTGAGATTTTCCACGACGAGTACAATATTTGCTACACTTATAACTGTGGATTCGCTAACGATAGTATTTCTAATCCATCCAATGATTTGATGAAAGGTCAAGAAGGAGCTATTTTTGACGCTCTAGGTTATGTTTATGCCGCTGAAGCTGGTTTGGATTCATTAATGACTTGGAACGAAAAAGATCATTATTATGGCAAAATAGACAGCTCGCACACCATCAGACCAGCAGGTAAATTACTGGAAGTTCTCAAAGATCTCAAAATTCAGACTTTAATTCCACACCTAACAACTGATTCTATAACTAACGAAGGTAATATCAAGAGCTTTACTTTCAAAACAACCGAAGGTAAAAAAGGTGCAATCTTGATTAATCGATCAACCACAGTTCACACGTCAACAATAACTGGAACTAACAAAAGCAATTTTAGCACTTGGACTCTTAATCTAGGTCAAAAAACCAATATATCCAATCAAAATGGTGGAGACAGTGAATTTTCAACCACAGTTGACCCAAATTCTTTCAAAGCTATTGTGTTTGAAGTGCCAACAACAGTAACTAGCAGCTCACCTTCCAGCTCTAGTCAAAACCCTTCTTCTAGTTATTCTTATAGTTCAAGTGTGATAACAGCTTCCAGCTCAAGTTCCTCTACTGATCCTGCCTCTTCATTTGCTAATTGCAAAACTTTGGCAACATT
>JAYUKQ010000102.1:0-9453 GCA_043764315.1 bacterium
GATATTGCTGTTACGGAGGAGTTTTATGGGTATGTGGAGCCAGGTAAGATTTTGTAAATTTGACAACTGTAGCAAATAAATACCTTAATATTGGTATCAAACTACAAAATATATATATAATCTATGTATCAACGTGAAATCAAAAACCAAGTTATCAACACTTTGGAACTAGGTAAAATTGCAATTATCTATGGCACAAGACAAGTCGGCAAGACTACACTGACCAAGCAGATTGTAGAATATTACAAAGCTGAAAAAAACTATTCTGATTTGGATATTTTGCAAGTCAACGGTGATTTTTTGGATGCTCAGCGTAATTTGTCGGTGCAGGAACTCAAGCCACTTTTGGACTTTGTTGGTAGTGCCAAACTCTTGATAATTGATGAAGCTCAAAGAATATCAAACATTGGAATCAACCTCAAGATTATCTATGATAGTTCACCCAATCTCAAAATCATCGCTACTGGTTCGAGTAGTTTTGAACTCGCCAACAAGGTCAACGAACCACTCACTGGTCGCAATATCAAATTCAGGTTATCACCTTTGTCGTTTTTGGAATTGACCCAAAAGGAACGGGTTTTTGACCTCAAGCAAGACTTGGACAAACTCTTAATCTACGGCTCATATCCAGGAGTTTATACATGCAAGACTATTAGCGACAAGCAGCTATTTCTCAAGAATCTCACCAGCGATTATCTTTACAAAGACATATTACAATGGGGAAATCTCAAAAAACCAGAACTATTGACTCAAATTTTGGAATACTTGGCTCTACAAATCGGATCCACAGTCTCATACAACAACATTGCCAACAATCTCAACACCAATCCCCGAACTGTAGAAAAATATATTGAGCTACTAGAACAAACCTTTGTTATCTTTAGACTGCGAGCCTTTAGTCGCAACCGCAACAACGAATTGACCAAATCCTTCAAGGTATATTTTTGGGATCTTGGAGTACGCAACACCTTAATTGAAAGATACAATGCACTCAAACAAAGAGATGATGTGGGAGCCTTGTGGGAGAATTTTTGTGTGGTGGAAAGGCTCAAGCACAATGAGCAAAACCAAAACTATGGCAACTATTATTTTTGGAGAAATACGGTGCAAAATGAAGTAGATTTTGTAGAAGATTATGACGGCAAACTCCACGGCTATGAGTTCAAATATGACAAAGATAAAATGATGAAAGGTAGTTATAACTTTGTAACTGAATATCCAGCTAGTAGCCTAGAGTTAGTGAATAAAACCAATATTGATACATTCATAATATAAGACTAAATCAAGATTAACAATTGTATAACCACAAATTCCTAATTAATTATGTCCACTATCAAAAACCTTTACGAGATAATTAACACCCAAAAAATTGCTGTCAAAAACTTTGCTCCAGAGACTTTTGCAATTCCCAGATATATCACAGACAATCTCAAATATCCATTTTTTAACTGGCAAGTCGAGGCAATGGAAAACTTTTTGTACTACAATAATCCAAAATCCAATCTGTCCACTAATCCAACTCACCTCATGTTCAACATGGCGACAGGAACGGGCAAAACTATGATTATGGCAGCCACAATTTTGTGCTACTACAATAAAGGTTATAGACATTTCATATTCTTTGTGAATCAAAACAATATCGTGGACAAAACCGAAAATAACTTCATTGACAGCTCGCACAATAAGTATCTGTTCAAAGACAAAATTGTGATTGATAATCGTACTGTTGACATTGGCAAAGTAGATTTGTTTAGTGATAATCCTGATGGAATTGAGATCAAATTCACTACTATTCACAAACTGTATAACGACATTCACATTCAGAAGGAAAACCAAACTAGTCTGGAGGATTTGTGGTCAAAAGACATTATTATGTTGGCGGATGAAGCTCATCATCTCAACACAGATACAACCAAAAAAAAAGGAGAACAAGAGGATTTGGATTTGATTACAGAAATGAAAGCTGGAGCCAGCGAAAAAGACATTGAGAAAAAAAGTTGGGAACACACTATCATCAATTTGGTGTTGAAGAAAAATGGCAAATTGCAAGGTAACAAAAATGTACTTTTGGAATTCACCGCCACTATTCCAGCCAATGAGCAAGTTGCCAAAAAATATGAAGACAAAATCATCGCCAAGTTCGGACTCAAAGAATTTCTGTCTGCTGGATACACCAAAGAAATCAACCTTATTTCCTCTACTCTCCAAAAAAAAGAAAGAACATTACAAGCTTTGTTATTCAACTGGTATCGGCACAAAATTGCCATCAAATACGGTATTGTTAATTTCAAATCTGTAGTTCTCTTTAGGAGTAAAACTATTGCAGAATCAGCTCAAGATTATGAAGAATTTTTGGATTTGACTGGTAATATCAAAAGTAGCGATTTTGATTTTGTTAAGACAATTGGCGACCAAATATTCCAATCTCAAAAAAATAATTTGAACGAAAATGGCAAATCTCGCACAGAACAAGTAATCAAGTTTATCAAAGATAACAATATCAATTATGGAGAAATAGCCGAGTTCATACGTTCTAGCTTTGCTTCCAAAAATACAATTATTACCAACTCCAAAACCAACAAAACTCAAAAAGAAAAAACTGACGCTGACCAAGAAAAACTCCTCAATAGTCTTGAGGACAAAAACAATAATATTCGGGCAATATTCACTGTAGATAGACTGACTGAAGGTTGGGATGTTCTTAATCTATTTGATATTGTGAGGCTATACCAAGGTCAAAATGCTGGAGGAAGTGACAAAAAAACTCCAGAATCAACAACCAAAGAAAAGCAACTAATAGGTCGTGGAGTGAGGTATTTTCCATTTGAATATAATGATAAGATAAAGAACAAACGCAAATTTGATGATGATCTCAACCACGAACTTCGGATTTTGGAAGAATTGTTTTATTACACTTATGATGAAGAATCCAGATATATAAGTCACCTCAAAGACGAACTCCGCAAAGATGGATTTATCCGTGATGATAGAACTATGAAGACTTTTGCTCTCAAACCAGAATTTGTAGCTAGTGAGTTCTACAAAAACTCCAAAGTGTGGTATAACGAAAAAATGCCAAATCCCAACCGCCAAAAGAAAACACTACACGACATAAAAAGAGACTTTGTCCTCAAGTATACAATCAGAGGATTAGAACTCAATGAGCAAGAGATAGACTTTGACAAAACTGAAGATATTACGAAAATAAATTTGCAATCCAAAGGCTTAACTACAATTGGCATTCAATTCAAAGACATTGAAAAACATATTTTTAGAAAGGCAATAAGTATCAAATCCAAACAAGGTGGCTCACTAGCTCAATTCCAAAAACTCAAAATAGAATTAAAGATTGAAAGTCTTGAGGATTTGCAAAATAGTCACTTCTTAGGTGATTTTGATATCAATATTGTAGTCAATAAAAATACTAAAGTAGAAGACATTAGTTCACAAGATATGCTCGGAATTACAACTAAGTTTTTGGATACTTTTTTTGGTGAACTTGATAGTAATATTGCGACTCACGTTGGTGGTAACTTTATTTCGGGTAGTTTTGAACAGTTTTTTGCAGAACCGAAGGTTAAGTCAATTCAAGCCAATAATCTTGATGATAGTATTACTAGAGATAACCAGTGGTACATAATTAATGAATTCGTTGGAACAAGTGAGGAAAAACAGATGGTTGATTTTATCAAAAGTACAATAGGTAATTTGGAACAAAAGTATAAAGAGATATATTTACTACGTAATGAAGAAGTGTATAAGATTTATGACTTTGAAAAAGGTCGAGGATTCCAACCAGATTTTTTACTGTTTCTAAAAGGTAAAGATAAGATCCAATATCAGATTTTTATAGAACCAAAAGGTAGTCAGTTTTTGGGCAGTAATAATAGTTTTGGAGATGGAAAGGAAGGTTGGAAAGAAAAGTTTTTGGAACAAATAACAGCAAAGTACGGATCAGATAACCTCATTAGGGCAGAGAATCCAAGTTATAGATTGATAGGATTACCTTTCTTTAATATTAAGAATAATGATAAGTTCAAAAAAGAATATTCAAAAATAATTACCTCTTAAAAATATGTCTCGTCTCAAAAAACTAAACCGACTTTTGCCGCTTGTAGCAATTGGAACAGTAGCCGATTGTCAAAGTATCATTGAGCCAACTAACCGATTATTAGTCAAAACTGGTCTACAAATCTTACAAAATAGACAACACAACATCGTCGGTCTAAATGAACTTATAGACCAAACTGGCTTGAGTGAAAAAATGAATCAAGGTTATGAATTAACCAGTCAGGATCTAGGGTTTACGTTGTCACCAATTCTTAATAGTTCTGGGCGAATTAGCCACGCAAGACTGTCTATAATTACCCTTTTGGCTGGTAATAGTAATGTAAGAACCACAACTTTGATTGAAGAGAATCAAGAATATTGGCAAGAAAAAGCAGCTGACTTGGCGGGAATGTTAATTCAGACCAATTCAGACCGTAAGTTAATGGTCAAAGATATTCTAGGTGAAGTTGAACTAGAAGCTGAAAGGCAATTCCAAGAAGGTAACAAGTTATTGTGGTTAGAAGGTAACTGGAACAAAGGAATAATAGGACTTCTAGCCAGTAGACTCGTCAATCAATACGACATTCCAGTGGTGGTTATTAGTCTTGGAGATGAGGAATAATTAGCATTGAGTAATCATCATAATTCAAAATTAACTTACACCAAATTGCCCCTTGTTAAAAGGCTAGCAGTCAAAAGACTGACTGGAGTTTTGGGGTTTCTTTGGGAATTGGTAATGTACAAACATTGTATTTGATCAAAGAGTTATAAAACCAAAATATTAGACAGTTTGTAATCAAGAATTGACAAGTGAAATGCTTTTTTGTATAATCGAGTCATGTCTAATGATAATAATATTGAAGGTAGTATCAAGTGTGATCACAACTATGACTACCCAATTGAACCCAAGATAATAGAAATCAATCCACAATCAATTCACAATTCCAGTGCTAATATTGACCAAAATATAGTATCAAATCCCACCTATCAACCAATACAACACGAAGTCAAACACGATTCAAACGAAAAAGAAAACAAAATACCACCAATTAATCAAACACGTTTTAGAGTTGAGGAAAAATCACAATCGCAAAAGAATTACACCATAAAACCCAACAAATCAAAAACTTTATTTCTATTTTTTAGTACTTTTGTTTTGATTAGTGCTATATTAATTGGTTTGATCTTTGGTTTTTCATATTTATGGCCACAACAATTCAATAATCTTTGGAACCCGATCACCAAACAAACCAACTATTCAACCACCAAATCTTCTAGTAATCGCAACAATCTTCAGTTTGCCAATCAAAAAGCAGCAATGACAACAGTTGAGGTTGTAAATAAGAATTTACCAGCAGTTGTATCTATCAATATAACAAGTAAAATTGATAATCGTTCTACAGCTGGCTCTGGATTCGTTGTATCTAGTGACGGATTGATTATCAGTAACAAACATGTAGTTTCTTTTGCCTGTGTATACGGTAAGCAAAATCTCAAGATATCGGCTTTAACCCAAGATCAAAAAGTCTACAACCTAGAACTCAAAAGTATAGATCCTGTCGATGACATTGCTATTTTGAAAATGATTGACGCTCCAGCTAACTTAGCCAAAGTAGAGTTTGGAGATAGTACCAAGTTGCAACTTGGAGAAGATGTAATTGCTATTGGTAATGCTCTTGGAAATTTGCAAAATACTGTTACCAAAGGTGTGGTTAGCGGACTTGATAGGAGTTTTGATGCTCAAAATCTAAAAGACGAATGTACTAATTCTGAACTTAGAGTTGATAGTTTGATTCAAACCGACGCTGCTATCAACAAAGGTAATTCTGGCGGACCGTTATTCAATTCTTCAGGTCAGATTATAGGAATGAATACGCTGGGAACTGACGCTCAAAGTGTTGGATTAGCAATTCCATCATCTACATTATTGACTGTACTTAATAGTTACTTAACTAATCAAACTATAATTAGAGCCAGACTTGGAGTTGTAACCCAAGAAATCAACGCACTACGTAAAATTCAAAAACCATGGTTACCTGTAAATTATGGCGAATTCGTAGGTGGACTAGATGCCAACGTAACTGCTGAAAAAGTAGTTGCTCAAGGATCAGCAGCTGAAGAAGCAGGAATCAAATTCGGTGATATAATACTAGAAGTCAATGGTCAAAAACTAGTTGCAAGTAATGACAACCCTTCACCACTTAGACGAAGTGTCCTTAACAAACAAGCTGGTGACGTGATTGAATTAAGTATATTACAAGCTCAAGTTGATGCACTTAGTCAAAAAATTAACTATAACTCTACACCAATCAAAGTTAAAGCTAAGCTCAAAGGAGTAAACTATAACTTGAATAGTCCAACCCAAATACAATAATCCTACCTTGCCAATGTACGACTTACCTGACATGATTTAAGTCAATGTTTGATACAATCGCAATTGACTGGGGATCTATTCGTACTGGACTTGCCCTAGCTAATTCTACAACTGGTCTAGCTTTACCTTACCCAAAAGAATGCCTAACCCCTAACCTTTTATTAATTCTAAAAAAAGAAATAGACGAAAGAAAAATTAAACTATTAGTTATTGGAATTCCAACCAATTTTAAGTGGCAACCAACTGAAATAGGACTCAAAATTATTGAATTTATAAAAGAACTAAAAAACTCTTTTGGACAAATCAAAATAGAAACAGTCAACGAGCGAGGCACGACTCAAGCTGCTCAAAATTTGAGTCTAAACAATGGTCACAAGTTAACCAAAGATGAACTTAATCACCAAGCTGCCTGCCAAATTTTTGAACTTTATTATTCCCAACAACATGCCACAAATTAGACTTTACAAACACTTAATCGACTTAGCCAAAAGCCAAGATTGGAACTACACCGCTCCAGAAATCAAAAGAAATATCGAGAATTACGGAACAATCGTTAGTGGTCGCACTATTACTAGGCAACTTGAGTGGATTTATCCCGAGCAAACTATTGATATTAGTCATTGGCCACAAAGAGAAAAAGCTGACACGAGTCTGATCAAAGTCATCTATGAAGATGATAACTGCCTTGCCTTATTCAAACCCAAAGGTCTAGTCGTCGAAAAAGGAGCTGGTCACCAAACTGATAATCTAGTTCAATGGCTTCACCAAACCTATCCAGAACAAAAGTTTACCAAACTGTATAACCTAGATCAAGTTAATCTAACGCTTCAAACCGACCATGAATACGCTAAGAATATCAAAACTGACAATGGTTACACTCTACCCGAATCTGGTTTGGTTCATAGACTAGACAAAGATACTCAAGGTCTCATTCTAATAGGTAAAAATCCAAGTAGCTGGAAATTCTTACAAGATCAATTCCGGTCTCGCCAAGTCATCAAAAAATATTTGGCTGTAGTTGACGGAATATTTGAGCAAGTTATAGAAATTGATAACTGGCAAAGTCGAGACAAAAGCAACCCAATTAAGCAACGATTTTTTTGGACGGAGCAAGAAGCCAAAGATTTTGATCTAGAATCGAGAGAAGCCAAATCAATTTTTAGACCAATGTATACTTGCCCTGAAGCTAACCAAAGTCTGATCCAAGTCCAAATATTCACAGGCAGAATGCACCAAATCAGACTGCAAGCCGAAGCGCTGGGTTACCCACTAAGCAACGATCAAGTCTATAATTCTGAACTCAAAAAAGTTAACACCGCCAAAGCCTACTGGCCGACAGAAAAAATTCACTTGTTAGAAATGTCGTCGCAACAAGAACTAAACCTAATTGATTTTAAGAATATACAACACAAAGTTTTTGGTGAAAGTAAATATTGCTTACTATCTAATTGTTTGGAAATTATGTTGCCAGATCAAAAACTAACCAAAATTGAAATCTTCCCAGTTGCGAAAAAATAAAAATTAACATACACTAAGCCAAAACAGGTTATTAAAATGAATATAAAACTCAAAAAATGCTCCTTCTTAATAGCTGGAATCTAAGCTTATTGGGGTACTTTTAATAAAAATAAACAAAAAAAATGCAGTCAAAAAATCAATTTCAAAAAAAACTTCTTAGACCAAAAAAATTGGCTACTTTAGTTCTGATACTTGGATTGTGCAGCAGTATTATGTTTGGATTTTTGGCTCTCAAATCTAATCTTGAAACTCTGTTACCAGCCCAAGCTGGTCAATCTCAATTACAAGAAAGTATAGATAAAGAACAAATACTTTTGTTGGTCAACCAAGAAAGATTCAACTTCAATCTTAAGCCTCTCAAATCTAACCCCAAGCTAACTCAAGCTGCCAATGACAAAATCAGCGATATGATTACTAATAACTACTTTGCTCACATAAGTCCAAGTGGTAAAAAATGGTCAGAATTCATTCAAGCCGTTGATTATAACTACACAATTGGTGGTGAAAATCTAGCTCGTAATTACACAACACCCAAAGAAACCGTTCAAGCATGGCTTAATTCACCAACTCACCGTGAAAATATTCTTAATCCAAAATTAAAAGAAACTGGAATTGCCCTCAAAAGCTCAATCAAAAATCAAACTAAAAACATTTATATCGTGCAGACTTTTGGCAGTTTGGAATAATTACAGTAGCTTCATTATCGATTCTATGGCTTCAATATAATCTTGGTTGCGGGTGTACCTGATAGCCTTTTGAAAAAAGAACTTGGCTTGATTGATATTGTTCAGAGTCAAATAAATTGAACCAACTGTGTAATTAGGATGGAACATTAGCCTTTCTGGATCGTAAGATTCGTCATTAGTCAAATCACAAATTGGATTTTTGAGATATTCCAAATACAAATCCAAAGCTTTGGTCGGATTAACCACAACTTCCAAATCTGCCAAAAGCAACATAAATCTTGGTACATTTTCGAGTCGGTTAGAAAAACCTAAAATATAACTACTATGTTTGGTTTGACCCAGAGTCTGATCACACAAAAAAACCATCTCCAACATTCTAGCCAATCTACTATAATCCTTTGAATCGGCATACTTTATAGCTTTTTGAGTGATTTTGATTGCTTGTTGATACTTGGATTCAAACATCAACATAGCTGCCAAAAAAAATAATTGACGTGAATCTTTTGGGTTTTTGGCGAGTTGTCGGTGAACTAAAAAAAAGTTTTGGGCATAGCGATAGTCTTTACCTTCTTTATGGTTATAAAAACTAGTTTGCATTGCTTTGTAGATATCAATTTGTTTTGAATTACTAAGCTTACTAAACAGCCTTTCGTGAACGCAACCAATCCAGTGGAATTTTTGCCTTTCATAAATAAGCGGACTAAGTTGACTAATCGCATTTCCAGCGTCTTTACCTTCTGCAAAGAATTTTGCCATGATTATCTCTTTGTTGTAGAAGCTGTTGGCTTTGAGTTGTTGAAGTTCTATTGGGTCATCTAAGACACA
>JAYUKQ010000103.1:0-2771 GCA_043764315.1 bacterium
TCAAGCTGAAGAATATTTTGACTATTTTGCTAAGATTGAAGAGGAGATTTATTCCTCACTTGGAATTCATTATCGAGCTGTAGAAGTATGTACTGGAGATTTGCCTTCTAAGCACTGGCGACAACAAGATTATGAAGCTTGGTTCCCAGCGGCAGATAAGTTCCGTGAAATCTGCTCTAACGGTAACGCTAGCGACTACCAAAACCGCGGTCTTAATGTTAGTTACAAATCTGATGACGGTAACAATTACACACCTTGGGGCTTGAACTGTAGTGGAATAACCTTCCGCACAGGACTTGCAATCTTGGAACAATTCCAACAAGCTGACGGTCGAGTCCTATTACCTGAAGTCATTGCCAAAAGAATGAACCGAGAATACTTGGATTAAGACGAAAATGGCATTTTTAACTTCAAAGCTGTTATTCTGAACATCGATTTTGGAATCTAAAAAACTTGGCACGACTGATAGTTGTTCAAAAAATTGAGCAAAAAAAATAACCCATTCTAATTAGTTTGGGTTTTTAGTTTGTTTAATTGACTTGAGATCTTGCTTGTCTTATTGAGTCTGCTGCGGGTATTGCTCTTTTTCTACTCCACTCATCTCCCTCATCAGCAGATTCTTTACAAACTATAACTTGTTTATCTGGATCATAATAGTGAGTGTTATTAAAAGAAACAGAATTGCCTTGTGGATTGTACATTATGACTTGATTTTTTGCAAATGGGTACTCAAATCCATCGTTTTGCCAGTATGGATTATCAGAAGATATTGTATAAAGCCTATCTTTAGAATTATTTTTACCATGAATATCCACCCGATTATTAAACTCGTCTTTGAGTAAATATAAATACTCTTCTCCTGAATATAATATATTATTACCAACTTTGGTTTCTTTCGTACTAATTCCAGATTCTATCTCTAAAGTTGCGGGTGTTTTTTCACTTGATTTCTCCATTTCGTTTTTGTAATAAAAATTTGTGCAAAAATTGATTTGCTTTTTGATTTTACCACACACACACACACATGTCAACGACTTTTTAAGTATTCAAATTCAATTACGAAAAACTAACCCTGACATAACTTCAGGGATTTTTATTTATTGACTTTTCTCGGTGGTTCATTTCTTGCAATTTCTCTAACTATAGCTTTTAAGGCTTGTTGAGGATCTTCCAACTTTCTAGTTTCCAAATCTAGTGGATCAGCTCCAGATCTCTCAAGTGCTTGATTACTTGGATCATTTGGTAAACTGGGTAAAACTTCTTTATTTTCCATAAGACTTTAAGGTATTACAAATCTAACATTTAGGCAAGTTATATAATTTTTGAGACTCAAATACTTTTTGACAGCAAGTGTTTTGTCCAATATTATAATGGAATATATTTATTTATGTCAGATACACAAAAACCAAAAACCAACAGTTCGAATAAGCCTTTAATCAATTATTTGCCACCGTCAGATCTGGAAGCTGAACAGTCTCTTCTTGGTTCAATTCTACTCAATTCCAAGATAATGGACGAAATATCAGATATTTTGAGGTCGGATTTTTTTTATGATCCCAAGCATATAGATATTCACCAAGTTATGGTCAAGTTATGGTCAAGCGGTCAACCTTGTGATGTAATTTTTGTAATGAGTCAGCTAGAGCAAATTGCCAAACAAAAAAATCAAGACTTGAGTTTTGGTCAGGAGTATCTACTCGAGTTAATCTCCAAAAGTTCTTTAGCTAGCAGTGGAACAGGTTTGGTCAAAATCCTCAAAGACAAATACTTGCTTAGAACACTAGTTGGTGTAGGGGACGATCTCAAAAGTCTTGCCGCCAAAGAATCCGAAACACCTCAAGAAATCCTAGATCAAGCCCAAAAAAAACTATTTGAAGTTAGTCTTGATTCACTCGACAAGAACTTTGTGTCAATTAATGATATTCTCCTTGGTAGTTTTGACAGGTTAGCTGAACTACAAGCCAAAGGTAATGAATTTAGTGGAACTCCAACTGGTTTTGTAGACTTAGATAAAGCCTTGGGTGGAATGCATAAGTCTGATCTTATAATTCTAGCTGCGAGGCCTGCTATGGGAAAGACGTCATTAGTTCTCGAAATTGCCAAGAGAGTTGCTCTTATTCAACAAGTTGGAGTGGCTATTTTTAGTCTCGAAATGAGTAAGGAACAGTTGGTTGATAAGATGCTTTCGTCTGTATCTGGTGTAGATAACTGGAAGATCCGTACAGGTAAGTTTGATGATCGTGGTGATAACAATGAATTTCAAAAAATTGGTGAAGCTATAGGTCTCATGGATCAAGCTCCAATCTGGATTGATGATTCTGGTTCGCTTAACGTTCTAGAACTAAGATCAAAAGCACGCCGACTCAAAACTCGTCACAATATTGGACTGTTAGTAATTGATTACTTGCAATTAATGGGTGGAACTGGTCGTAATTACGGCTCTAACCGTGTACAAGAGGTGTCAGATATTAGTCGTGGTCTCAAGATTCTAGCCAAAGAGTTAAACATTCCAATTATCGCTTTGTCGCAGTTGTCTCGTTCTGTAGAAGGTCGCGACGACAAAAGACCAATGCTGTCGGATCTTCGTGAATCTGGATCTATCGAGCAAGATGCTGACGTAGTCATGTTCGTTCACCGTGAGGAAATGTATCACAAAGAAACTAAGCGAAAGGGAATTGCTGATATACTGATTGCCAAACATAGACATGGTGCAACTGGAAATGTGGAACTGGCTTGGATTGGTCGCTTGGCAACCTTCGAGAATCTTGATA